>JAJQCB010000275.1 GCA_021203005.1 Clostridiales bacterium
GAGACGCTGGAGGTAAAATACAAAGGGAAGAGTATCTATGATGTCCTGGATATGACTGTGGAGGAGGCATTGCCGTTTTTTGCCAACATTCCTTCGATTCAGAGAAAAATTCAGACCCTGTATGATGTGGGCCTCACCTATATTAAGCTGGGTCAGCCGTCCACGACGCTTTCCGGCGGAGAGGCTCAGCGGATCAAGCTGGCCACGGAGCTTTCCCGGCGGAGCACCGGCCGGACCATTTACATTCTGGACGAGCCAACGACAGGTCTTCACTTTGCGGATGTCCACAAACTGATCGAGATTCTGCATCGACTCGCGGAAGGTGGGAATACTGTTGTAGTGATCGAACATAACCTGGATGTGATTAAGACGGCGGATTACATTATAGACATGGGCCCTGAGGGCGGCGACGGCGGCGGTACCGTGATCGCGGAGGGCACTCCGGAGGAAGTGGCGGAGAATCAGGCTTCCTTTACCGGTATGTTTATTAAGCCGAAGCTGGAATCCCAGATAAAATAGCGTGGTAAAGTGGTGTGAATATTCAGAACCAGGCTCGAAAATGCTGTGGGTTCTGAATATTCACAAAAAAAGGACTTTGCCATTTGGCAAAGTCCGGAAAATTCGGGGAGTACTTCCCGGATTTGGGGGATCCGGGAAGCTTGAGTTATGAAAAATATACTAGCCTCTCGACTAATACAGTTACAGTATAATCGAGGTTTGTGTCTAAAATGTGTTGGAAAAATGAATTTTGAATAAAATAAATTTTACTTTCCTGTGAAAAATAAAAAAGGGCTTTCAAAAATGGATATATTTGTATATAATATGGATTACAGTATGACAGCAAGGTTTTTTACATCTTTTTAATGATAGAACAGACGATGGACTCAGGAGGGAGACACATATGAATTCAGATATTGGAATTGATCTGGGCACTGCGAGCATTCTGGTATATGTCAGAGGGAAAGGAGTAGTTTTGAAAGAGCCCTCGGTAGTTGCTTTTGACAGAGATACCAATAAGATAAAAGCGATCGGAGAGGAGGCCAGGCTGATGCTTGGCAGGACCCCGGGCAACATCGTGGCGGTTCGTCCGCTGCGTCAGGGCGTGATCTCGGATTATACAGTTACGGAAAAGATGATGAAGTATTTCATCCAGAAGGCAGTAGGAAAAAAGAGTTTCCGTAAGCCGCTGGTCAGCGTATGCGTACCCAGCGGTGTCACTGAGGTGGAGAAGAAGGCCGTAGAGGATGCTACATTTCAGGCGGGCGCCCGCGATGTCAAGATTATCGAGGAGCCGATCGCTGCGGCGATTGGGGCGGGAATTGACATTGCAAAGCCCTGCGGCAATATGATCGTGGATATCGGCGGCGGCACATCGGATATCGCCGTGATTTCCCTGGGCGGCACGGTGGTCAGTACCTCGATCAAGATCGCGGGAGATGATTTCGATGAGGCTATTGTCCGTTATATGAGAAAGAAGCACAACCTTCTGATCGGAGAGCGCACGGCGGAGGATATCAAGATTAAGATCGGTACCTGTTATCCGCTTCCGGAGCCGATGACGATGGATGTGAGGGGGCGGAATCTTGTGACCGGCCTGCCGAAGACAGTCACCGTATCGTCGGAGGAGACAGAGGAGGCGCTTCGGGAGTCAACTCTGCAGATTGTGGATGCAGTGCACAGTGTGCTGGAGAAGACGCCGCCGGAGCTGGCAGCGGATGTGTCAGACCGGGGAATCGTTCTGACCGGAGGCGGCGCATTGATCCGCGGCCTGGAGGAACTGATCTCGGTACACACCGGGATTAATACGATGACGGCGGAGGATCCGATGACCTGTGTGGCAATCGGAACCGGCAAGTATGTGGAGTTCCTTTCCGGTAAGCGCGACGAGTAGGAGAGAATACGGTTACGAATACAGATTTGAGAGAGGACAGTCTTTTTTGGCTGTCCTCCTTTATTGAGAAAGCGTAGTCAATGGACAATTTCGAGGCATGCTGGCATGCCCGGGAAAAGGTCCATTAGACGACCGAGACGGTATAAGCAGGATTTTCGAATAGACAGGCAGGGAGGAAAATGTCAGATGGAGACGGTGACCGGATATGTGCAGCATATTGTATATCGCAATGAGGAGAACGACTATACAGTGATGCATGTGATGGAAGATGAGGATGAGGTTACCTGTGTCGGCGTCTTTTCCATGATCAGTGAGGGTGAATATCTGGAGATGGAGGGCGAATATACGCTTCACCCTTCTTATGGTCCGCAGTTAAAGGTAAAATCTTATCGGATCCGGGAGCCGGAGGATGCTCTGTCGATGGAGCGCTATCTTGGCTCCGGTGCAATCAAAGGAATCGGTGCGGCTCTGGCGGCGCGTATTGTGCGCCGTTTCGGTGAGGATACGTTCCGTATTATTGAGGAGGAACCGGAGCGCCTGGCGGAAGTCAAAGGGATCAGTGAGCGAAAGGCGCAGGATATTTCCGCCCAGATGGAGGAGAAGAAGGAGCTGCGGCAGGCGATGATGTATCTGCAGAACTACGGCATATCATTGAACCTGGCTGTGAAGATCTATCAGACCTATGGGATAGATACCTACCGCATTTTGCAGGAGAATCCTTATAAACTGGCGGACGACGTGGATGGGATCGGGTTTCGGATCGCGGATGAGATTGCAAAGCGGGTCGGCATCCATACGGACTCCGATTTCCGGGTGCGCAGCGGTATTCTCTATATCCTGCTGCAGGCGTCCAAGGAAGGGCATACCTATCTTCCGGCAGATGTGCTGACATCCCGGGCCTGTGAACTGCTCGGCGTAGATGCTGCCGCAGTGGAAAAGCAATATATGGATATGGCAATTGATAAAAAACTGGTTCTGAAGCAGTCGGAGGATCTGCTTCAGGTCTATGCGGCGTCCTATTATTATATGGAAGCAAATGCGGCGGTGATGCTGCGGGAACTGAATGTCCGATATGATGTCTCTGAGACAGAGATGGATCGCAGAATCCGTAAGCTGGAAGAAATTTCTGAGATGGAACTGGATGAACTGCAGCGCACAGCGGTGAAAGAGGCGGTTCGAAGCGGTCTTCTTGTGATTACAGGCGGTCCCGGCACGGGAAAGACGACGACGATCAACACCATCATCCGATATTTTGAGTCGGAGGGAATGGATATCTGCCTGGCTGCCCCGACGGGACGGGCGGCGAAGCGGATGAGCGAGGCGACGGGGTATGAGGCGAAGACGATTCACCGGATGCTGGAGATTTCCGGCGGGAGGGAAGACGTATCCGGATTTGAGCGCAATGAGCAGAACCCGCTGGAGACGGATGTGATCATCCTGGATGAAGTATCCATGGTGGATATTGCGTTGATGTATGCGTTGCTGAAAGCGGTGGTGGTCGGCACCCGCCTGATTCTGGTAGGGGATGTGAATCAGCTTCCCAGCGTCGGCCCCGGCTGTGTGCTCCAGGACATCATTGAGGCGCACGCATGCAATGTGGTTCGCTTAAACCGTATCTTCCGGCAGGCGTCTAAGAGCGACATTGTGGTCAATGCCCACAAGATTAACCGCGGAGAAGCGGTGGCGCTGGACAACAAAAGCATGGATTTCTTTTTCCTGAAACGCACGGACGCGAATGTGATCATCAGTATCTGCATTCAGCTGATCCGGGAAAAACTGCCGGGGTTTGTGCATGCGGAGCCTTTTGATATCCAGGTGCTGACCCCCATGCGCAAGGGACTTCTGGGAGTGGAGCGGTTAAATGTCATCCTGCAGGAATATCTCAATCCGCCGGCGCCGGACAAGGAGGAAAAGGAACACGGCGGGGTGATTTTCCGCGTCGGGGATAAGGTGATGCAGACCAAAAACGACTACCAGGCGGAGTGGGAAATCCGGAACCGCTATGGTATTCCGGTGGAAAAAGGGCTCGGCGTGTTCAATGGGGATATGGGGATTGTGCGGGAGATCAATTCTTTTGCAGAGACATTGTCGGTCGAGTTTGAGGAGGGGAAAATGGTGGAGTACCCCTTCGGTCAGCTGGAGGAACTGGAGCATGCCTACGCGATCACGATACATAAGTCGCAGGGCAGCGAATACCCGGCTGTGGTGATACCGCTTCTGGACGGGCCGCGGATGCTGATGAACCGCAATCTTCTGTACACGGCAGTGACCAGAGCGCGCAGGTGCGTGACACTGGTGGGGGATGACCGTACCTTTTACCGTATGGTAGAGAATGTCAGCGAGCACAGGCGCTACAGCGGGCTTCGGGAACGGCTGGAAGAATTGTGAATTACGTATAAAGCCGAAGAAAACAGGGGGTTCCTGTATTTGTCCGCAGGATTTGCGCAGAGGTTAAGATTGCGCTAATGAGAGAGTAGACAGGAGAAAGATTGCTTTACAGGGCATTTTTGGAGTATCTTTACCCGCCGCGATGTCCCGCCTGTGACAGGATATCCGGTTGCGGCATCTGTGAATCATGCAAAAAAAGACTGGTCTATATTTCGAAAGACTTTTGTATGAAATGCGGAAAACCTTTGGACGGAGACCGGGAGGAGTACTGCCGGGACTGCGGCAGAAGGGAACACTATTTTGATCAGGGACGGTCGCTGCTTTCCTATCAGGGGCAGGTGAGGCAATCTCTCTACCGTCTGAAATATGCTAACCGCCGCGATTACGCTGCAGTATACGGACGGGAGGCGGCGCTGCACCTGGGACGATGGATCCGGCAGATGAGGATTACAAGGATTGTTTCGATTCCGCTGCATCCGTCCAGGCGAAGGACGCGCGGGTATAACCAGGCAGCGTTGATTGCGCGGGAGATCGGGCGGCAGCTGGATCTGCCGGTGGATGAAAAGCTGCTGTTCAGGATCAGAAAGACAGCGCCGCAGAAGATGCTGAGCGGTCAGGAAAGGCAGAAAAACCTGGCCGGGGCTTTCCGGGTACAGGGAGACATCGGCCGGGGAGAGAGAATCCTTCTGGTCGATGATATCTATACGACGGGACATACGGCGGACGCGGCTGCCCGCTGCCTGAAGCAGGCCGCAGACTGCAGGGTGTATGTACTCACTGTGGCTATTGGAGGATAGGTTATATGCAGGCAGCCGGGGGATCCGTCCTATGAGAGAATAAAAAGA
Source organism: Clostridiales bacterium (assembly GCA_021203005.1). Classification (GTDB taxonomy): domain Bacteria; phylum Bacillota; class Clostridia; order Lachnospirales; family Lachnospiraceae; genus Eubacterium_I. The sequence goes on from JAJQCB010000275.1 coordinate 5,125, forward strand.
AAAAGCTTTCCTAATATAGGGAACTGTGGTATACTAGTACAAAATTATGCATGAAAGTCGATTGCAGGTATGAAGAATGATCAGTCAGGACAGGGTGCGTCAGATGAGCCGTTTGGCGATGATGGAATCTGACGTCGGACAAAACACAGTTAAAGTATATTCCTATCGTAGAATAGATTATGTGATCGTGCAGATATTAAAAGGGTTTTTTATGGGCACGATCTGTTTTGTTGCCATCATGGTTTTGTGGCTTGGCTATA
>JAJQCB010000269.1:0-1761 GCA_021203005.1 Clostridiales bacterium
TGCCGGAACATGTCGTTTCTATTATTAATAGTCAAAATTCAAGGATCCTGGAGAGTGCAGAAAAATGATCGACAGCCTGGTGACGGGCGTTCAGGATATGGGGACGCCGGAATTGAGAAGCGAAGGGTACTGGAATAATTACAATATCTGCTGTGGTACGGCAGGTATTTTAAATCTGTATCTGGGACTCTGGGCGGCTTGCAGAGACGAGTCTTTTCTGGAGCAGGCACGTCGATGTGGTGAAGTTATTTTAAAAGGTGCAATCAACGAGAATGCAGGCGGCGAAGAACAGGTGAAGTGGAGGTATGCGCTGGATCGGATCGCACCGGATAATCTGAGCACACCTGTCGGCTTTTTTGACGGAGCTGCCGGGATCGGCGCTGGATTGCTGCAGTTGTATCTGGCAGAACAAGGGAAATTTCATGCCGTGAGAATGATTGACGATCCATTTCCTTCAGAATAATAAACAGCAGTGAAACTCAGAGAGATATAAGAAAAATTTATAGCCAGATATTTTTTCTGTGTATTAGACGAGATCGCCGGTGTGTGATAGGGTGTATGACATACGGGTTAATATTTAATCAGGAGGTTTCCAGAATGTCCAGAAAAGAGAACAGATTTCAGGATTATGATATTTCCACGCAGGCTGTACATTCCGGGACGGATTATGATGAGGGAACCGGCGCGGTCTGCAGGCCGCTGCACATGGCAAACAGCTACAGATTGCCCGACGACCTTTCTGAGGTCAATTATTCCTCGACCGATCTTCTTATGTATTCCCGGAACGGCAATGCCAATCAGCACTGGCTGGAGGAAAAGGTCGCGGCCCTGTATGGCGCGGACGACGCTATCGTCCTTGCAAGCGGAGTCGGTGCGCTTCATGCGCTGTTCTGGACACTATTGAAATCAGGGGATCGGGTGCTGTATCCGAAGGTCAGTTATATGGCGGTTTATCGCATGTTCCACGAGCTGTTTAACAGAAAATTCGGCGTGGAAACCGTGATGGTGGATATGACAGATCTGGAGGCAGTCAAAAAAGCAATCACCCCTGGAACCAGGCTTGTCCATATCGAAACGCCGGACAATCCGACGGTGGGTATTACGGATATAGAAGCCATCGCCAGGATTGCCCACGAAAACGGTGCTGTTTTGTCGGTCGACAATACCTTTGCCTCCCCGCTCAATCAGAGGCCGCTGGAACTGGGGGCTGATTTTGTGGTGGATTCCCTCACAAAATTTATCAACGGGCATGGCGATGCCCAGGGAGGCGCAATTATCTCCAACGATCTGGAAACGATGGACCGCATCCGCTATGAAGCGCAGGTCAATGTCGGCGCGGTGATCAGCCCGTTCAACGCGTGGCAGATTTTCCGTGGTTCCGTTACTTTTCCCCTGCGTATGGAACGGATCAATAAGAGCGCGCAACAGATCGCTGAGTGGCTGGAACAGCGAGAGAACATCACCTTTGTGTCCTATCCGGGACTTTCGGGCCATCCGGGGCATGAACTGGCGAAACGGCAGATGAAAAACGGATTTGGCGGCGTTATTTCCTTTGGGGTGGATGCTGACGATAAGACAGTGGAGCGGTTCTGCGCAAAGCTGAAAGTCGTCACTTTCGCCGTCTCCCTTGGACATGATGAGAGCCTGATTTTCCCGCAGCCGAGCTATGATGAGCGGATTCATCTGTACCCGGAAAGGTTCCAGCGAGGATTCATCCGTTTCAGTGTCGGGCTCGAAGATCCGGAGGATATCATGCAGGAC
>JAJQCB010000269.1:1771-5383 GCA_021203005.1 Clostridiales bacterium
GACCTGGATCAGGCGCTTCAGTCCGTCGGGTTGTGAGATGAGGGAGAGAAAAGGATGTTTACAAAGGAGCAGGTGACTCGTTACGCGCGGCATTTCGTCCTGCCGCAGATCGGGCCGAAGGGCCAACAGAGGCTGCTGGATTCCAGCGTACTGGTGATAGGCGCGGGCGGACTTGGTTCCGCCGCATTGTATTATCTGGCCGCAGCGGGTGTGGGAACCATCGGCATTGCGGACGGGGATAAGGTGGGCTTGTCCAACCTGCAGCGACAGATCATTCATCGGACAGACAGGATTGATGAATGGAAAACAGATTCCGCCAGGGAAACGATCCGACAGCTGAATCCGGATGTGCGGGTTCAGCTTCATCCCTTTTATCTCACGCCGGAGAACATCCTTGATGTCCTGGAACCTTACGATTTTGTGATCGATGCGACAGATCGCTTTGAGACAAAATATCTGGTGAACGATGCCTGCGTGCTGTCAGGGAAACCTTATGTCCACGCGGGGGTGGTTGGTTTCCGGGGACAGGTTATGACCTATATACCAGATGGCGGCCCCTGCCTGCGCTGTGTCCTTCCGGAGATGCCGGACGACCAGGGCGCGCCCTGCGCACAGGCCGGAATACTCGGCGCTGTGGCGGGTATCATTGGAAGCACCCAGGCTGCGGAGGCTGTCAAGTACCTTGTACAGGTCGGAGAACTGCTGACGGGGCGGATCCTGTATGTGGATGCGCTGTCAATGGAATTCCGAACACTACACTGCAAAGAGAAAAACCCGGAATGCAGCATTTGCGGGAAGCATCCGACGATCCATAATCTATTGGATGAGGCGGAGAACTATATCCCCAGAGACTGTGCGGGAGAGGGAAAAACCTGATGGAATCTTTCGACATCGATATCTGTAAATACGCCTCCATGCAAGACGAGAAAGATATTGTCGTCGATCTGAGAAATCCGGACCTCTTTTCTTTTGGAAGCCTGCCGCAGGCGATCAATATCCCGCTTGATCGACTGGGTGAACTGATGGACCTGCCGTATGACCGGAAGGTCTATGTTTTTTGCCAGGCGGGAGAAAAGAGCGAGGGCGTGGCGGAGCTTTTACGTCAGATGGGCTATGAGGCCTGGAACCTCAGCGGCGGCTACCGGGAATATCTGAAAATGATCCTGCAGGAAACGATTTAAAACCTATTGACATAGTAGGAAATAATTGCTATGATGTTCCGGAAAAAGTGAGGAAGAGTGGAGGAATGAGTGTATGAATTTTGTGTTTATCTCGCCGCAGTTTCCGCGAACATACTGGAACTTCTGCGACCGGCTGAAGAAAAACGGCGTGAATGTGCTCGGAATTGGGGACACGCCCTATGACGCGCTGCAGCCGGAGCTGAAGGACGCGCTGACAGAGTATTATCGCCTGGACACACTGGAGGATTACGACCAGATGCTCCGGGCGCTTGGTTTTTTCACCTTTAAATATGGAAAGATCGACTGGATCGAGTCGAACAATGAGTACTGGCTGGAGCAGGACGCCAGGCTGCGGACGGATTTCCATGTTACGACCGGCGTACAGGCGGACGAGGTCGGGCGCTTCAAGAGCAAGTCAGGAATGAAAGTTTATTATAAGGAAGCAAATGTGCCGACCGCGCGTTGCCATAAGGTGACGACGATCGAGGCGGCGAAGACCTTCCTTGCGGAAGTCGGCTATCCCGTGATCGTGAAACCGGATGTTGGCGTGGGAGCGACGGATACCTGGCGGCTGGATGGGGAGCAGGCTCTGGAAGATTTCTTTGAAAATCTCCCGGAAGCGCCTTATGTGATGGAGGAGTTTATCGAGGGCGACATCTGTTCCTACGACGCGATCACGGATGCGGACTGCACGCCGCTCTTTGAATCGATGACCGTATGGCCGCCGTCGATCATGGATATCGTGCTGGAACAGCGGGATCTTGCCTACTATGTGGCGGCGGACATGCCGGATTCGTTGCGCAGTCTGGGACGCGCTACGGTAAAGGCCTTCGGCGCGAAGAGCCGCTTTGTGCATATGGAGTTTTTCCGGCTTACAAAGGCGCGAAAGGGGCTGGGTAATGTCGGAGATTTTGTCGGACTCGAAGTGAATATGCGCCCGGCGGGCGGCTACACGCCGGATATGATGAACTATGCGCACAGCACGGACGTCTATCAGATCTGGGCGGATATGGTATCAGCGAACCGACGGCTGCTGCCGGAAAGCGACGATGACCATTACTGCGTCTACGCGAGCCAGAGGGACTGCTTCGAATACCGGCACAGCCACCAGGAGATCCTGGAGAAATACGGAGACCGCATTGTGATGTGCGAGCGAATGCCGGAAATGAATGTCGCCCAGATGGGAAATCAGATGTACACGGTGCATGCGGCCACTCAGGAGGAGACGGAGGAGTTCATCCGTTTCGTGACGGAGCGGAAGTAATATAATGAAGATTGCTTTATTTCAAATGAAAATGGAACAGGATGTGGAAGATAACCTGAAAAAATGTATATCCGCTCTGCGGGATGCGGCTCAAAATGGCGCGGATCTGATCTTATATCCGGAGCTCACGCTTCTGCCTTTTTTTCCACAATATGAGAAACAGGATGTATCTGACAAAGCGGTGAAGGTGGATGCTGCCGAGATACTGGAATTTCAGAAAGCCTGCCAGGAGAACCGGATTTATGCAGTTCCTAATTTTTATTACGAGGAGAACCAAAAGCGTTATGACGCGAGCTTCCTGATCGCGCCAATCGGAGAGATACAGGGTATTCAGAAGATGGTGCATATCGCGCAGGCGGCGGGTTTTTACGAACAGGATTATTATGCCCCTTCGGATGATGGGTTTCAGGTATTTCGGACTCCTTTCGGAAACCTTGGGATTGTCGTCTGCTTTGACCGCCATTATCCGGAGAGTATCCGGACAGGAAAACTAAATGGCGCGGATTTGATCCTGATACCAACGGCAAACACAAAGGCGGAGCCGCTTGACATGTTTGAATGGGAAATCCGCGTGCAGGCATTTCAGAACTGCATCCCCATTGTGATGTGTAATCGAACGGGAACAGAGGGGCGGATGGTATTTGCGGGAGAATCCCTTTCCGTAGACGCGGATGGTAATCTCATGATAAAAGCCGATGATCGGGAGCAGCTTGTCTATGTTGAAGTTGATATGGATAATAACAGAATGAAAGGCGACAGCCGTCCGTATGTGTCGCTGCGCAGGCCGGAGCTGTATTTTTAAGGAGGTATGCATGGTGCTGAATCAATTCTCAAGAACAGAGCTTCTGTTAGGAAAAGAGGGAATGGAACGCTTATCGTCATCCTGTGTCGCCGTATTCGGCATCGGAGGCGTCGGCGGATATGCAGTGGAAGCGCTTGCCCGTAGTGGAGTCGGTTCCTTCGTACTGGTTGACGATGATAAAATCTGTCTGACCAATTTAAACAGACAGATCATTGCAACCAGAAAAACAGTCGGTCAGTATAAAGCAGATGTCATGAAGGAGCGGATACTCGAAATCAATCCCAATGCACGGGTGGAAGTCCGGAAGTGCTTTTATCTTCCGGAAAATGCAGATGAATTTGATTTTTCACAGTATTCCTACGTTG
>JAJQCB010000085.1 GCA_021203005.1 Clostridiales bacterium
TCAAGGTTTTTATAGGTTTTAGACACTAAAAACAGGGTAGTTTTTGACACTACCATGATTCTGAAAGGGGAATGAAATATGGGATACAGAAAATATATCAGGCTTTCCATAAGAAACCGGATGTGTAATGCACAAGGAAATGGATGTCTGTTTTCAGGAAATGCAGATTTGCAGAAGAGGAGGGAATACCATGAAGAAGGGGTTATTTGAAAGTCGGGAAAGTTATGAAAGACGACTGGAAAAAGAAGAAATTGAGGCTATGACTGGTGTCAGACAAGGAATGTGGGAAAGCTTCGATAAAAAGAAAGAGCGAAACAGCAGTATATTTATGACCAGGGTAAGCAAGCATTTATAACATGCTGATAAACAAAAGCTAAAACTTCCGTTGGAACCGGATATCATCCCCGATCTCATGGGATATATGGATCAGATCCTGGCTGATAATGCATCTTTCCGAACAGGCGAGAAGTTTGGTATGCCGATAAAAATCTACGAAATGGGTACGGCTGTGTTTCTATGTGACTAGGGAGGTTTGGCAGTGGAATTAGTAGAAGGAATTTTGAACAGAAGAAGTATTCGTAAATTTGCGGACAGGCATATAACAGATGAGGAACTACACACGATACTTCGTGCAGCGATGGCGGGACCTACATGTGCGAATAAGCGGGACTGGAGCTTTCTTATCGTTCGTGACAAAGCAATGCTGGACAAAATGGCGGATGCTAATGGCAGACCGGCGGAGCCTCTCCGCCACTGTGATATTGGGATTCTTATCCTTGGTGATTTGGATCGTGCGTTTCCGCCCGCGAAAGATTACTGGGTGATTGATGGGGCAATTGCCGGACAGAATATGATACTTGCAGCTGAGGGGCTCGGTATTGGCTCTGTATGGCTCGGAACCTGGCCGCAGATGGATCGAGTAGAGAATCAGAAAGTGCTTTTTTCATTGCCTGATTCGGTTATCCCGCATTCTGTCATTGCGCTCGGATATCCCGCAGAAGATAAGAATGATGAGCACCCGGATTATGAAGAAAGCCAGGTGCATTTTGAAAAATGGTGATTCATTAAATTGTAGAAAGCATATCTCGACTTTTTTGAAACTCAGATTGATAATCCTAACAGTTTATGCTATTCTTTTAGCAACACAGAAATAGTGCGACCAGTTCCTGAGTGAGGTGATTGATGTATGTGTACACGGAATGAACTAAATACTATATTGAATGAACTGGTAAGATCCTATCGCGCCGTGTATGGGGATAATTTATATAAAATCATCCTTTACGGTTCATATGCGAGGGGCGATTACCACGATGATTCAGATATTGACGTAGCTGCGCTTGTAAAAGGTTCCCGCCAGGAGTTACAGGACGATTTGAAGACTGTCTGGGAACGTGCAAATGATCTGGAGCTTGAATACGAAATACTGGTATCACCTACCGTTATCCCAGTGGATGAGTTCGAGCGTTATAAGAGTGATCTTCCATACTACAAAAATATTGATAATGAAGGGGTTTTGATTGATGGATGATGAAATCAAAAGGGAGATGTCAGACTACCGTATGAATGCGGCAATTGAACATCTGAACGCTTCACTTTATTTGCTGGAGGGCAGGTTTATAAAGGATTCCATTGGCCGATCCTATTATGCTATGTTTTCGGCAGCAAGAGCGTTGTTGGCGCTGGATGGCGTGGATTTTTCCAAGCACGCCGGGGTAATTTCGTATTTTCAAAAGGAATATATCAAGACAGGTAAGCTTGAAGTCAAATTTTCAAAGTATTTGTCTGAAGCATTCCGGATCAGAAATCATTCTGACTATGCTGACTTTTATATTGCTTCCAAACAGGACGCTGACGAGCAATACCAAAGGGCGAGGGAGTTTTGCGAAGCAATCAAATTGTATATTGAATCGCAAGCAACCGAATAATCTTTTGAAACGACTTAGGTAAGGACGAGCTGCTTGATGAATATGCCCTGCCTGTGGAAGAAGGAGATCATTATGAACAAGATAGGCCTGGCTTTAGGCGATAATACTGATGCTCTTAGCATAGTGTGCGGAATGAAAAAAGTTTTGAAAAATAAATATGAAATTGTCTTTTTTAAACCTGACAGTTTGTACCTTTCATACGATGATGAAGATGTTGACTCCGACAGTATTGATATGATGAGTGAATTAGAACAGCGTGGATTAAGAGAGTATAAATTAAAATTGAGAAAGTATGAGTAATGTAGGTATACGGTTGAAGATGTTGAGGATGAGGAATAAGCACAAAGATCCCGAGCAGCAAGCTGATATTGTTATCAGAACCAATTATCACAATATTCATGGCGAAAAGACCGGTTTTTATGGCAAATGAAATGGCACCGTTTTATCAGACAGTAGATGTGGAGTTCGTTTGGAACCGTGGATTAGCGAAGTCGCAGAAGCAGAAAAATGTCAAAGCAATCCACGAAGAGTTCCTCAAACAACAGAGGGGAAAAAGAGTGCTGGAGATAGGTAATGTAAATTACAGCAATAGCGGAATTGTACCGACAGGACAGTTCCGCTATTGCTTTATTATTGATTCCGGTAGATGTGGGATGCCGACAGATAAAAGATTGAAAACGCACTGGATATGCGAATCGTATTTGGGAAAATATAAAAACAGTAAACAGCTGGACAAATTTTGTTTTATCTGACATACTGAATATATATTCAGTGAAAAGATTTTCAGTAAGTGAGGTTTGAGGAGGCGAAAATGATTTACATAAAATCTTACGGGGATGTGAACGCTGGGGATTATGATGAGGTCTGGATGATTGTGCGGTCCTGGAAAGAGCCGGATCCCTGTATGCGTCATGTGCCGGAGTTGTCTCCATCCACAGACCTGTTGCATAAGTTTGTTGAATTACGGGATAACGGCGAATGGGATTATACTAAATTCATCACGGAGTATGTCCCGCGTTTCCTCAGCGAGTTCAGGGAAAAAGCGTTAGTGGTGCAGCCGTTGCTGGACGAATTGTGTAAAAAGGACAGGGAAGGGAAAAGCATCTGCCTGGCGTGTTTCTGTGAAGATGAAACGATATGCCACAGGAGTATTGTCGCGGGTTTTTTGCAGGACAGGGGAATTTCTGTCCGGACAGAAAGCGGGAGAGATTACAGAAATCTTATTCATATCGGTGAACTTTTTTGCAACAGGCAATAACCAGATAAATGTTTTTTATCTTTCGAAATTCAGAGTAACGAGGTTTGGGAAATTTGTCCCGGAAGGTTAAAATACAAGCAGGAGGCGCGTTATGGAGCTGACAAAGGTAATGGTAATGTATGACGTGCGGGGAATACAGAAATATATTTTTCGAACCGCAAAGATCAAAGATGCCATAGGTGCATCTGCGATCGTAGAGAATATCATTGAGGAGGCATTATCCTATGCGGTAAAGAAGCTGAATCTGCAGGAACGCGCAGACCTGGAATGGTATACGGGGGATGGCGTATTGGAGTATCATGATGCAGATCTTGCGGTGCAGGTTCTGTATATTGGCGGCGGTAATGCTTATGTTATCTGTGAGTCGCGCGGGCTGTGTCTGGAGATCAACCGGATTATGGCCGGATATATTATTGAAAACACATATTCTCTCCAACTGGCAACGGCGATGGTTGCGGTGACCGGGAATTACGAGCAGGATTATGCGGAGCTGATGAATGAGATGAGCCGCGTGAAAGCGGAGATGACTTTATCAAAACCTCTGGGTGCGCTGCCGGTTATGGCTGTGGAAGTCAAAACCGGATATCCTGTCTCGGCTTCTCCGGAAACCGGGGGATCAAAAGGCAGAACAGGAGATGTGAGTACGGAGTCCCTTTTGAAGCTGAAGAAGGAAAAGAATGTACGGAGAAATATTGACGGACAGATCAAGATACTGGACAATTATACGACCCGGAAAGGAGTGGACAGCACGCTGGCTGTAGTACATATTGATGGAAACAATATGGGCCTGCGTATCAGAGACCTGATTTCCAAAAAAGAAACCTATGAGGAAGCGGTAAATGAGATGCGCCGTATTTCTTTTCATATAAATTTCTCATATAAAACCGTTTTCGAAAATATGTGTGCCCTTTTTTCATGAAAAGGCAGGCACGAGAAAAGAATATCAGAACAAGAAAACAGATGGTTTTGTTCTGAAAATTCTGGTGGCCGGCGACGACATTACCTATGTATGCAATGGGAAGATTGCGCTGGCGACGGTGGAATACTATTGCAGCGAGATCGCAAAGTATACAATGACCGGAGATACAGATGAAGAAAGTGTCCGGGATTACGGCTTCAGTGTATGCGCCGGGGTCGCTTACATCGGAAGCCATTTTCCGTTCCACGTGGGCTATGATGTGGCGGAAGCCTGCTGTGAAAATGCAAAGGAGAGCGCAAAGCTGCCGGAAAATAAGAGTGGGGAGCGGATTGGAAACTGGGTAGATTTCCAGATCTGTAAAAATATTCAGGCGAGAAATCTGGAAACCATGCGGGAGAGGGAGTATCTGACAGACCATGGGGAACAGCTCCTTGCCAGGCCGTATTTTGTCCGCGTCGATTCCGATGAAAACTGGCCGGTAAAAAGGACAGATTTCCGGGCTTTTGATATCCTGAAACGCAATATTAGATATTTTCAGAATGCGAAAAATATCCCCCGTTCTTTTGCCAAAAATTTAAGGAACGTATATCCGCAGGGAAAGGATAAGGCAGATATGTTTATGGCTTTCCTGGAATCCAGAAATTGGGAAATGCCGGATAAAACGGATGAACTGTTTTTGCCGGGGAATGAAGCTGTAATAGCAAAATATTATGATGCATTAGAGCTTCTGGATTATTATATTGATCTTGACGAGATCAGAGGAGGAGAATGATGGGCAGATATCAGCTAAGAATAGAATTGCTCAGTGATATGTGTGTTTCGGATGGGGGTGTGTATAACAGCTCTCTGGATACCGACATCTGTTATGACCGTTATGGGTTTCCGTTTATTCCGGCTCGCAGGATCAAAGGATGCCTGCGGGAGTGCGGGCAGGAGCTTTGTGACTGGGGGATGAAAATCCCGGTGAAGGATTTGTTTGGAGATAAGGGGGCGGATACCAACCGGGCGAAAGTACGGATTGGGAACGCTTATCCGGAGCATTATAATGAGATGGTCCGGCAGGCGAAAGAATATGCAGGGAACCTGATTTTTCATCCGCAGAATGTGCTCGATCACTTTTCTTATATCCGCACGCAGACCGCAGTAGATTACGACACCGGGGTGGCGGATCCGACTTCACTTCGCACAATTCGTGTCGCGAATAAGGGGCTGATATTTCTGGCGGATGTGGATTTTGAAGACAGATACTTTGAGAGTATGAGCGCCTGCTGCGATACCTTTACCAATATCGGGATTGCGAGAACCAGAGGACTGGGCGAGATCCGGGCGACATTGACGGAAAATATCATGGAGGAAAAGGGAGGCAGTGATATAAACAGGCATGCAGCCTATGTGCCGGGAGCTGTGCGCCTGGATTATGAGTTGTTTCTGGAGGAACCGGTAATCTGTAAAAGTACCAATGGCGGAGAAGCGCGCAGCCTTGACTATATTGACGGCAGCAAGATTCTCGGATTGATTGCGCAGGAAATCAGGCGTCAGGGAGGAGATTTCCCTGCGTTTATGAGAAAAGGCGAGCTTTTCTGCTCAAACGCTTATCCGGCGGTTGACGGTGAGCGTTGCCTGGAAGTGCCGGCAAATTATTATTCTATCAAGAATGATCATCAGCGCTATGTAGAAAAAAACAGCCAGGAATCTCTGCCGGAAGAAGTAGGGAAGCTTCAGCTGAATATGATGAAGCATTGTTATGTCAGAGTAGATTCTGCGGGGAAATTGCTCCGGGAAACGGTGGCAATGGAGGAAAGATATCACCATCGCAGACCGGAGGACAAGTCGATCGGAAGGGCTGCGGAGGAGGCGTCCGGCGGCAGCAGGTTCTACCAGATGTCCAGTATCGAGGCCGGACAGAGACTGGCGGGATATGTGACAGGAACAGCGGAGCAGATACAGACCATTTACCGCAGCTTCAGCGGTTTACAGGAAATATGCCTGGGGTACTCACATTCCTCTGAATATGGGAAAACGCAGATCAGAGTAACCGGACTGCAAACGGAAACTCCGATAAAAACGGTGGAACTGAAAGATTTTATGGTAAAGCTCGAGTCCCCGGCAATCCTTTACAATGATCGGGCGTTCTATTCTACGGATATTGCTGATCTGGACGCCGAGATTCAGGCGGTGCTGGGGGTGGCTGATACTCCGGCGAGAGTGAAACGTATGGATCGTTATGTAAACTATACAACTGTGGGCGGATATAATGTGACGTGGAACATGAGAAAGCCAACCATGGAGGCGTTTGATAAGGGAACGGTTCTGCTTTATCATCTGGATGAGCCGGTTCCCGTGACCCTGCCGGGGCAGATTCTGATCGGTGAGCGGGTATCTGAGGGATTTGGCGAGGTGTCTGTGCGGGAACTGGAGATGGGTGAAGAAGGACGGATTGGTTTGTTTGGAAAGAAGGTCAATGCGGCGCAGGCCAAACAGGTACAGGTATATCCCGGTTCTCTGTCGGAAGCTTTGTGCAGGGATATGTTTCATTATTATGTGAAGACGAGAGCTGTGTCTGATGTAAAAAAACTGTCCGGCAAGGATGCGGGACTGAAAACAGAGCAGGCGAGACCTACAGTGAGCAACATGCTTTTGATGTGCAGGGAGAACACTTCCATGGACCGGATTGCCGATTCCGTGGAAAAACGATATGGGAAAAGGTCGGAGCAAAAAGGAGAAAAGCTGAAAATGGCCGGAAGAATTCTGGATCTTGCGGAAAAAGGAAGTGAGCCGCTTGCAGCTCTGTTTTGCGAAAAATATTGTGTGGCTGATTTTGGTTACAGCCGTGAAGCTGCGGAGTATCTGTATCTGGAGGCGCTTTTGCAGCAGTTGAAATATAGTATCCGAAAACGGGAGGAAAAAGGGAAGCGGAAGGAGGAGACGTAAATGGGCAATCGATCCATTAAAAAAAGAAAATATATTGCGGTAAAAGTCAGATTGGCGTCACCCCTTAGCATATCCGGCGGGACAGATGAGATGACGGATGCAGATGTGCTGGTCAACGGAAGCGGCGAGGTTTTTATTCCGGGGACATCGCTGGCCGGGGCAATACGGAATTATCTCGAATTACAGAAGGATGAGAGGGGAATGATGGGATACTCCAGGGGGAAGGAAGGGCGAATGAGCGCCCTGTATCTTTCTGATCTGTATTTTGAGAACGAGGAGGAAAGATCGCAGTCATCTGCAGGACCGACAGTCTCCGTGCGGGACGGCGTAAAACTTACCCGGGAAAAGACGGTAGAAAATAAGTTTGATATGCAGGTGATTGAAACCGGCGCTGTCGGCATGATGTATCTGAACTATGTAATCCGTGAAAATGATGAGGAGGAAATCTGGGACAGGGATATTCATGATGTCCTTTGTGCCATTCAGAATGGGAGTATCCGGGTCGGGGCGAATAAAAACAGGGGCTTTGGCAGGCTTTCGATTGCAAAGATATGGCAGAAGACATTTGCGTATGGAGAGGATTCTTTTGACATCTCCATGTGGCTGGGCTTTAAAAAGAACGCAAAGGATATAAACTTATATTCGGAAGGAAAGACCTTTGAAGAGTGGAACGGAGGCCAGCCGGCGTCCGTTATGAAGAAATATGTCAAACTTACGGTGCCGCTGAAGCTGACCGGAGGAATCAGCATCCGGAAATATTCCACGCAGCCCGGGAAAGCAGATTATGAACATCTTACCTGTGACGGGAAGCCGGTCATCCCGGGGAGCAGTTGGAACGGTGCAATCCGGGCGGACATCCGGGATATTCTTACATCTCTCGGGATGACACAGGCACGGGTGGAAGAATGGATGGATTTGTGGTTTGGCAAGGTTTCTGTAAATGATAAAACTGCGTGGCAGTCCAGAGTCGTGGTTGGTGAAAGTGTGATTGAAGGAGCCACAGCTCTGCCGATCACCAGAAATAAGATCAATCGGTTTGATGCGTCTACGATTGACGGTGCGCTGTATTCAGAAATTGCATATTTTGGCGGCCGGACAAAGCTGGAAATTATGGTTCGCAAAGATACAGATGAGAGCGAAAACAATTATGCTTTTCATGCACTTCTGGCGGTTTTGGAGATGGTAGTAAAAGATATTCAGGAGGGTTATGTACCTGTTGGCGGGCTTACTGCCGTGGGCAGGGGGATTTTTGAAAAAGATGAAGAACATGACGTTGTCTTCAGTGAGGAGATATCTATGGATAACTGCAGGGCAGAATTGTATTCGCTGTTATAGGGTGAGGAGGTAAGCGATGTATTGGAATGAGTTAAATGTGGAAAATGCGCCCGAAAGAGGCCAGATGCTTCTCTATACCCGCAGGTCAGTGCTGTTTCAGGAATACGCAGATAAGGCTGAGATTGGAAAGAATCTGGCGGATCAGGAGTTATTGGAAGTTCATTTGTTTGACCGGGAGAAGGAATACCGCGCGATTGCGACGAGAAGCCCGCGTTTCCCGGGTGGCATCATAGAGACCGTCGCGGATTTTCCTGAAAATGAGGAAGATGCCATTTACAGAGAGTCGGTGCTGTTGGAGAAAGGAGAAGGCGTGATCACGGTGCTGAACCACATCGTGTATGATAAAAAAGGTATGGCGTCTATGGATAATTACCGGATGAAAATGGGAGGGAGCTGCGATGAGTAGATATCAGTTTATAAATCCGTATAATTTTATCCCGCTCTCTTCCGGGTGTGCTGCTGCGCCTGCGGAGGAAAAAGGATATACGGGAGTCATCCGTTATTCTGTGTTGACTAAAACGCCCCTATTTATCCCTAATACGAGCAATTCAGATGCGTTTGGAATGCAACAGAAGACAGCGGATCATAAGTCCTATGACTTTTTTACCTATACTGACTTGTCGGGCCAGACAGGTCCGGCGCGGGATGCTCTGCCGGTCATTCCCGGCAGTGAGATGCGCGGGATGATCCGGAGCAATTTTGAGATACTGACTAATTCCTGCATGTCTGCTGTAGACGATGAGGTGACGCTGAGCAAGCGGACATATGAGAGGTTTCAGGCCGGACTGATCCGAAATAATACAGATGGAACATTTGATCTGTATGAGGCGGAAGACTGTCTGATGCGAACCAGGGGAAAAGACAGCCTGGAGGATGACTGGGCAGACGATTCCCGTCATTATACCAGGAAATGCTATGTCCAGAATGACGTCCGGGAAGGAAGCCATGTTTATTTCGAGATGGAGAGGCGCGGATATAAAGTCAAATCTCTTGCAAAAAATGTTTCGTTGACAAGACGGCCGGGGTTGAGAGCGGAGGGCTATATTATAAAAGGTGAGGATGGCCCGGATATGGGAGGGCGCAAGCAGCAGAAGCATTGCTGCCATGTGTTTGCGTGCAGGCAAAACAGCCGTCCTTACCGGGAAAACATATCTCTGGAAACCTTAGAAAAAGTCCTGAGGGAATATAAAAACAACAAGGTGCATCCCTATGAGGAATACTGCAGCTGTTTTGACGCATTTCAGAAAGGACAGGGGGAAGAATATTTTCCGGTATACTACAGTCATATCAGCAAAAACGGGATGGATAGCCTGATGCTGTCACCCGCCTGCATCACGAGGGAAATCTACAGCACGAAGATAAAAGATATGATCGGAGACCATCGCCCGTGCAGCGATAAGAATAACCTCTGCCCGGCATGCGCCCTGTTTGGAACCGTGAAGACCAGAGGGAAAGGAGATGCATTTTCTGTGACATCCAGAATCCGTTTTTCGGATCTTGTCTGCAGGGAAAAATCGGCAGAATTGTGCTATGACAGAAAAGTGACACTGCCGCCGCTGTCATCCCCGAAACTGAATAATATGGAATTTTATCTCCAGCGGCCCGCGGAGGACGCCGTGTTCTGGACTTACGATTATTATATCAACGCAAAAGGGGAGATTTTCCCCAACCGGAGCGGCATTAACGGAAGAAAATTTTTCTGGCATAATCCTGATTATAAATTAGAACAGTATAAGCCGGGCAACCAGAATATGACTATCCGGCCGGTGAAAGCGGGCATCGTGTTTACGGGAAAATTATATTTTCAGAATCTGACAAAGACAGAACTTGACCAGCTGATTTTTGTCCTGAATGCCGGCGATGAGGCGCAGCTGCATGATAAGAGTCATGGATACAAGCTTGGCGGGGCGAAGCCCCTTGGCCTTGGGAGCATTGCGCTTTCTGTGGACGAAGTGATGCTCCGGAAGATTGTGAAAAATACGGAGACCAGAAGTGTGGAACGGCAGGAAATCGCTTATCAGGGGTATGCGGCGCCTGAATTTGATGCGGTTATTCTGGAAAATTTCCTCAAAATGGCCGATTTTTATGCTGTCGTTGATAAGAAAGTGTGTTATCCGTTTACAGATAAGAGAGATGACGAAGGGCACAGGGTGATTTTTGACTGGTTTGTGCAGAACCATGTGAGAAAAGAAAAAAATGGTTCTTATACAAACAAGATGCCGAAGTCCCGTATGCAGATGGCTTATGCGGAGTATTTAGAAGCGATGGAGCCGGAGACGAAACCTACCGGAAAGCAGGGCAGCAGAGCGGAAAGCGGAACATCCGCCGGTGGAAAACAAAGTTATCGGACGAAACGCACGGTGCCTGCAGAGGAAAAGCGGCAGGAAAGCGGAAACGCCGGGAAAGAACCGTTTGTGAGAGGAAAGAACTACCAGGCTGAGATAACAGGGTGCAACAGGAAAAATATCTTTCTCACTGTGGAAGGACAAAAAGGACAGATTTATTACAAGTCGATTCGCGAGGCTGATGAGGGACAACTGGATCAGCTCTTTTACAGAGGACAGAAGATAACCGTGAGATATGACAGGTCATCGGAGTATCAGGGGAGAACCAGCTACAGTTTTCGGTGGGTGAAGTAACGATAACCGAAAATCTGTGAAGATATCTATGATTCCGGTGATGATTGGTTCCGGGATAGTATGCTGCCAATCAGGTGACAGAATGGAGATTAGCATGATATTGAGCCAGCTGTTGGAAATACCTTATGTAAAACTGCAGTTTCAGTTGGAAATACTGGAAGACGCCGTATTGCCGCAGACAAAGACCTCCGCTCTGCGGGGCGGTATGGGAGAAATGCTGCTGCGGCAGAATTGTGTCAGGGACAGGAAGTGCGGTCAGTGTCCGTTCCGGAAGAGTTGTATTGTCTGGGACACGTTTTATTCCAGGATGGAGCAGAAACCGGGGTATGTTACCGGAAAAGAGAGCGTGGGGTATCTGATTGAATGCCGGGACTATTCCACATTTTTTACGGCCGGCAGCCGCCTGGATTTTTATCTGACCCTGTTTGGAGACAGTATTGTGTTTTTTCAGGTCTATCTGCAGGCTTTCACTTACCTGGGAATGGCGGGGGTCGGAAAGAATCATGCCCGGTTCCGGATTGCGGAGGTGAAAAACATGGAGGGACGCCGTCTGGTGCATGATAATGTCGTCGATATGGAATGCTATCAGATCTGTTCGCTTCGTGAGCATGCGGAGAAGAGAAAAGAATATCTGCGGCAGAGACAGGGGGAATATACCATGTTGTTTCTGTCTCCTCTCAGCATGAAGTTCCGGGGGGAATATCTGAACCGATTTTCGGGGGAGGCAGTCGTAAAAGGCGCAATGCGCAGGGTGGAGATGTTGAACTATTATATCGGAAATGAAATAAAACTGGCGGAATGCCCGGAATTCCCTGAGATTGCGAAACAGAAAGTGCGGCGGGAGGAAGTACAGCGGTATTCCGGCACACAGGATGCGCGGATACGTCTCCCGGGGATAAAAGGGAAAATATTGTTCAAATCCATGCCGGAGGAGTGCCTTGAGTATCTTCTGGCCGGGGAACTTACGCATATCGGCAAGAATACCAGCTTTGGGTTCGGACAGTATATTGTGAAAAAGGAGATGGCTGAATGAGAGTTGACCGGGCATAAAAATCTCTTTCCTTTCCGGGTAAATGGAGATATAATAATAGACGGGCGGGAGACAAAGACATGCAAAAATGAGACCGTCAGCCCCTGGTTTCTGCGGGTTACCAGAGTGTACTTTAGAAATGAGATAAGCCAGTTGAGGGCATTGACACTTTCAAAACCCCTTAATATTTTATTCAGTAGAAATGAGAGAAGCCCGTTCAGGGCATTGACACCAACCAAATTCGCCAATATGATACCGAGCTCCTTTTTTGTAGAAATGAGAGAAGCCCGTTGAGGGCATTGACACCTCTTTGTGTCATATATTTCCTCCTGTTTACTAAGGTAGAAATGAGAGAAACCCGCTGAGGGCATTGACACCTCAAGGAAATTACTTCCTTGGTTACTGTTGTTTATCGTAGAAATGAGAGAAGCCCGTTCAGGGCATTGACACAACACAGATGCCTATGATCACAACAATAACAATTGCGTAGAAATGAGAGAAGAATCTTATGAAAATTTTAAAATTAATCGTGCATGGCGGTGAATTTCACGCAGACGATGTCATGTGTGCGGCCATTGCAAGAGTAGTAAATCCGGACGTTCAGATAGAGCGTGTATTTCAGGCGCCGGTATGCTGTGAGGAGGGAACTGTTGTTGCAGACATAGGCGGCGGCAGATATGACCATCATCAGCAGGACGCAGAAAAAAGAGAAAACGGAGACAAGTACGCCGCCTGCGGTTTGCTGTTGCGGGACTTCTGGCAGCAGATTTTTCCGGATGAAGCATCCTATCGCAGGTTTGATGATGAGGTGATCCGACCCATTGAGCTGGCGGATAACGGGGTGGTTCTCAATCCGTTTTCCTTAGCCGTGTCTTCCTTTGTCCCGAACTGGGACTCGGAGGAAACGATGGATCAGGGGTTTGAAAAGGCGGTTGTGTTTGTGACGGAATTTCTTGAGCGCCAGATTGAAATCGCGAAATCCGAGCTTCGCGCGCGATGTCTGGTGGAAAAAGCTCTGGCACAGAGCGACGGTAATATCGTGATCCTTCCGCAATTTTGCCCATGGCAGAATACGCTTGTCCCGTCATCCGCACGTTTTGTTATCTATCCGTCGAATCGCGGCGGATACAATCTGCAGACAGTCCCGGAAAAAGTCAACGGTTTTATACCAAAAGAGAGTCTTCCGGAAGAATGGCTGACAGAGCTGCCGGAGGGGTGTACTTTTGTACACCAGGCGCGGTTTCTGGCAGCTTTTGATACCGGGGAACATGCGGTTTTCGCTGCGCGAAGCATCATGGGGTAAATGTCGAAAGAACGGAGAGGGACGGCGATGAAACGGAGTATAGTGATCGCACAGGTTGGCAAATTAAATTACAGGGAAGCCCATTATAAAAGCAGCGGCACAGACATCATATATGATGCAAAGTATTCCTGCGCAGCAGTCATGAGAGAGGTTTTACGTAAAACAAAGACGGATGATATGCAGCTTATACTGGTAGGAACAGAAGATTCTGTCCTCGGTAATGTTTACCTGGATTTTTCAGAGGAAATTTCTGATCCGTTAATTGAAGATAAATTGTATGGAGAAAAGAATCCCTATACCGGAAAAATCGAAATGCATATGATACAAAACATTGCAGACCTGGATGTTTTGTGCGCTTTTGAGGCTGTAATGTCAAAAAAGTTCGCTGCTCAGTTTGCGTATGCAAATATGCATGTGAAACTGGCTATCATAGAATACGGGAAAACGCAGGAAGAGCTTCAGGAAAATTTTTCCATCATCAGAAAAACAGTAGAGGAAGCAATTTATTCCGGCCGGGAGAGGAGCGGCACGGATTTCGATATACAAAAAGAGGAAATTGACGTTTATTTTGACATATCAAACGGGTTTCGTTCTTTCCCGATTTATATTTATACACTGATCAATTATCTTTCCCAGATCCGGGATTTTAATGTCCGTTTCCATATGTATTACGGAATGTTTGAGGCAAAACAGACAGACATGGGACCGAATGGAGAGATGGTTGAAGTTACGCCGCTGGTAGACCTCTGGATCATTGACGACATGATGAACCTGATTCGCGGCATCAGTGAATTTCGAAGCTGCGGCAGTGTCGTGCAGATCCGGGAGCTGCTGAAACAGAATCCTGAATGGGATGTAAAGATTGGAGATAACACAGAGGAAACGTTGTCATACGCGTTTAACCTGTTTGACTACGGGACGAATGCGAATAATCTTGCCGCAATTAAGCATGCCATTGACCTTTTGATCGGAATGGAGGAACAGCTGAAAGGAAAAGAGCCTGTCAATGTTGCGGAATACCTGTTGCTGGAAGATATTTCCGGAGATTTCAGGGATCGGTTTGATACTGCTCAGAGTAACTATCCGTATGGGCTCCTGATGATCCGCCTGGCGGAATGGTATCACATGCAGGGCCGGGAGGGAAATGCTGCAATCGCCGCGCAGGAAGCGATCATTACCTATATGTTGGAGCGGTACCCCGACACAGTAAATGCGTATTTGAAAATGAATCCGCCTAAAGACTTTCCGAAAGAGGGGATTGTGGATTTTACCAAAGCTGAAAATTTATTTCATTATAATTATCGGAACCCGGTTAAGAGCTTTCTGGATAATCTAAACCGGGATGCTGGCCAAAATGGTCAGGATGAAAAAATGAATGAGTTTCTGAGAGCCTATTCTTCCGTGAAAAATGATATTCGGAATGTCATGGCGCATATCCTTTTATCCGACCAGAATGGAGAAGACGGGAATTTCAACGTCAACGGGTACAGGGAAAGTATTGAGAAATTGATTTGTTTCGTAAGAACCGAAATTGAGAGCCGTTCGGAGGAAGAGCGGATATTTGGTGAAAAGCTGAACACCTATATGAGCGGAAAGGTGTGCAGACAGAGGGAAAATGCGGAAAAAGAGCAGCTGCTTAGTTGTATGCTGGATAACCTGTCCGAGGGAAAAGAATACCATATTCCATCAGGCAATACCGTTGTTCCGGAGGAATTTATACGTGCTTTGGAAATGCTGGCGAAACAGCTGAATAGTATGAAGAATGCACAGGATTTCGATGGTTTCTATGAGCGGCGGAAGAGAGATCTCAGATTATTGTTTTGTATTCTGGACGAATGGATTTGCCGTAGGCATAATAAGCCCTCCGAGAATTTATACAAAGAATGTTTTAAAACGAAAAATCATAAATCGGGTTATATTCGTCTGGTTAATTTTATGAAGAGCAATAAGAAAGCAGTCCTGGACATTTTGGAATATTCGCAGACTGTGCTGTAAGTATAATCAGTAATTTGAGATGGGATGGTGTTGCCGGGAGGGCAGGCAGGATGAGCAATATAAGATTTGAAATCGGAGAACTGACAGAGATCGAAGAGATAAAAGAGTTTCATACTGAAGCGGGCGCATCCATGCGTTACCGATTGACAATAAAACTTCTGACAGTTTCTCCGGAATCCGACTTTAGCGTTGAGGATATTTGCGATTTCAGGCGGAAAGTATATCTTTATGCGCCTTTTTTTGATGCATGCGGGCTTCCGTATATTGCAGACGAAGCGGAAGCGGTAGTAAAACCTGATCTTCCGTTGTACGATACAGAGGAAAGATGGGTAGAGTTGAAAGTACGGTCTGTCATACGGGGAAGAATTCTGTCAGAAACAGATATAGAAAATGTAAAAGATGAAAAACTATATATCGGAAATGTGAGTTTTGATTACTGGAAGAATTTAAAGAGCGATGTAGAGGTAATAGCGAAATGGAACAGATCTATGCCGAAATCCTGTTATTCTGACCTAGATCGGTGCGTTCAATGTGCGCTTGCCACAGGCAATCATCTTGCATTTGCAAAATATTTTACGGAAAAGGCAAAGCCGAGAAAAGAAATTGCCGCTGTTGTCTTAGAAAAATATCTTGATAGATATAACAAAAAAGATGAATGGAACCAGTGGAAAATTCTTCCGACCGCTATTTGGCGGAGTTTAGATTTCGAATATACGGAAAATAATCTGAAATGGAATGCCTACGATTATGCTCAAATGAGTACGTGGATTAAGAGGGTCGGTTCGGTTCCTGACAAGGATATCCTGGTTCAGCTGGCGCTCAGTATGGGGCTGGATGGGGACGAGACAGATATGCTTCTTATGGCATCTGGGTATGATCGACTCTATCTGCTGGATGCGGCGGATCTGTTTGCGAAAATCGCGCTTGATAAATACGGGAATGATACGGTTACATCTGATTATGACAAAAGAAAAGAGGTCTTCGAACAGCAGAAAAAGTTCATGGCTTCACAGACAGATTTGGAGTTAAAATACATTTTAAATGAATTAGAACCGGAACAGCGGTCGGATTTTGAAAACTGCTTTTTATCTGCCTTAGAAGAAAAGGAATGTGCCGGTGAGTTTAAAGCGGAAAGAGATATCATTATAGAAATTTTAAATGATTTAAAAGATATGCGGAAAACAGGTAATTTGGACGCCGGGAAATGGTACGTTACGGAAAAGAAAGATAAAAAAGGCCATATAAAATATATTGACATAACGGAAGTTAAAAAGGATGATACGCATAGGTATTGGGGGATACAAAAACAATCAGACAGTTCTGAAATAATTGTATGGAGATATGAGTACGTACCAATAGCAGGAAATAAACAGGAGTCTTCACAGACAGATTCGGATTTATCCGAATCATCGTGTTTGAATTTTATCCGGGATTATGGCGACAGAAAAATCAAATACATTTTAAATGAATTAGAACCGGAACAGCGGTCGGATTTTGAAAACTGCTTTTTATCTGCCTTAGAAGAAAAGGAATGTGCCGGTGAGTTTAGGATGAAAAAAACGCCGTTAAAGAAATTTTAATAGATATGAAAAAGGACGTTGATAAATGGGATATTACGGAAAATAAAAAGGATGGCAATGTAAAATATATTAACATGAACGAAAAGAATACGCATACGTATTGGAGGATACAAAAGCAATCAGACAGTTCTGAAATAGTTGTATGGAGATATGAGGACGTACCAATAGCGAGATATAAAACGAAGCTAAGCCGGAATATAGAAGGTGATATACAGAAGTTTATAAATGAGTTTGAAAAATCTTACGGAAAAAAGAATATCCAGGAGACAGAATATCTTACAAATCTGATGGGCAAGTTGTACAGGGATAAAGGAGTTACGGTAACAGATAATGGCAGTATATCCATATCGCTTCCGGGTGAAAGCCATGTAGAACCGAAAAAATTAATTGAGCAGAGGCGTTATGGCTACTTAAAAAAGATGGATAATTTCCTGAAAGACCGGGAGGCATATGAAAAATATTTACCGGATGACCCGAACTCCTGTGAATGGAAGTGGGAGTGGTCAGGCAACGTGAGCGATTTGGTATCGCATATTGATAATTGCGGCCGCTTGCTGAGTAAGGATGGAAGAAAATCGGGATACAGAACGGGGAATGGACTGAATCAGGCTACCATAATCTGGAACAGGAGGAGCAAACTATTTGACCCCTATGATTTGCCAAATGCCAGTGCGCGAAGAAGCACATTGAGAAATATGCTGTTTGGCAGGGGAGGTAAGAATAAGTTTGATGTGATAACCCAGATAGATAAGGCGGATTTTTTTAAGTTTCTCGTGATCACGGGGCATGAGGATGACATCGGAATTTATATGAAAAAACTTGGTTTTTGGAAGGAAGACTTGTATTCCTTGTATTCGCCAAATTTTGAGTTACACATTGATCCGGAAGATTTTCAAATAGATCCGGAAGGTCTTAAAATGGAATCCTGCGATTATATTTGTGACAGGAAAGATTTGCTGTTGCTGTATGCCCTGGTATACAGGGATGAACTGCTTGATTCTTACTTTTTTTCCGGCAAAACCCGTGAGGAAAGAAATAAATTAAAGCAAAAGTTTCCGTTCCTTGAAGTCGTAATGGAGATTTCAAATACGATAGTGCGCAGTTATTACCTGCAGCGAAAAAATCCGGCTGCTTCATTCCATGGACCATGGATCCTTCGCGGGGCAGGTATTGACGGCATCGTTTATTCAGACGACGTCATGTTTTTTGAAGAAAAAGGGCGGAGAGTCAGGAGTGCTGAAAATGAGCGGGAACGATAGAATGGGCAGGAATCTGATCGCGGAAACCGGGAATGCGGTAATATACAGCAATGGTGAAGATGGCGATACTATTTTTGCAATCAAAAAATATAAAGATGCCGGTCGCGCCATGCAGTTTATGGAGCATGAAAAGAAAATCTCCCATGAAATATATGCCAGGACGCAAAAAAGAGAGGCGGTCATTCCGATTCTTGACATCACAGAGGACGGATGCGGGCGCATGATGTTGAAGAAACACGGACATTTTTTAAATGACCTGATCCCCGAACTGGAAGACAGATATGATAGCAGCAGCACCAGAGGACTTTTGATCCGGCTGAATATCATAAAGGAGATACTGACATCTCTGGATACGATCCATTTTTGCGGAATGGATGAGGGAAGCGGTTATGTGCATCTCGATATTCACCCCGGGAATATATTTTTTGAAAACACGGATATAGAGCATGGACGGATCGGGACAGCGAAATTCCTTGATTTTCTGAGTGCCAGGCCGGTGAGCGGCAACCGTGTGCTGCAGGATGGTGCGGAATTGATTATTGCAACGCCCGTATATGCGGCGCAGGAATATCTTGAGGGGACTATGGATGCTGTGTGCAGGGCGGCGGACCTGTATTCTGTTGGGAAAATTTTTTGCAGAATGCTTTTTCGCGGCCCGGTGTCATCGTGGGAAGAGGATCGCCTGAAGTATTCAAAGGCTGCGATTGAGAAAGCGCTGGGAAGCAGCCTGAGCGCGGACATCATCGCTCCTTTTATCCGGTGTGCCCTGGACAGTAATCCGAGGTACCGCTATCAGACAGCCGGTGAGATGAGACAGGCAGTGGAAGACATGAGTGCTGTCCTGCGTGACTGTGAGAAGAGAAAGTTTGACAGCGTATTTTCCTATCTGTTCGATCATGGATTCGTATGGAAAGAATCCTGGCTGGAGGAGTTGGAATGCGGGGAGGGGAAACTCCTGGAATCAGCAAACCGTCTGAAAGAAGCGTTGCTGAGAGACCATATAAGCAGCTCCAAATGTTACTATATCTACAGAGGCCTCCGCGGGTTATTAGAGAAAAACAAAAAATGAAATAAGAGAATACGGGAAGATAAAAAATCTGCTGCTGGTATCAGGAGTATCCTGCTGCAATTATACAGGGCGCAGCAGCGAAGCCATAGAATTGTATGAAGAACTCCGGGCAGATGAAGTGGATATGGAGTTGCAGGATTATCTGGTGCTGCTCAACCGGACAGCGGTATCCTATGCAGATTCCCTGGATTATGAGGGAGCCTGCCGTCTGATTGAAAAAAGTATTTCTTCGCTGGAAGCCATAAAAAAGATCAATGCTGAGATCGCGGGAAATCTTAATTTAAAAGCATCTGCAACCTTTGTGAAAGATCTGGCCCGGGCCTATTCGGCGAAAGGCTGTTACATGACACTCTGCGGTCGGAATGAGGATGACAGTAAAACGCCGCTATATTACTTTGGCAAAGCACTGGAGGAATTTGGGGAAGATCGCGGGAACCGGAGGATTACGGCATCGCATATCCTGCAGTATGCGATTGAGAAAAAAGACAGAGCTATCTTTGAAAAATATGCTTTGGAAGAGAATTACTTTGGCCTGGAGGATAGCCGGGGAGCAGACAGATCCCCTGCCCATATTCTGGAAAATCTTCTGTTGCAGGGAGATCCTTACGTGCTCCATGTATTTCTTAAGGGAATTTACAGTTTTTACCTGAATAAGGCTGATGAGTCTTTTTCAGATATCCTGAAATCCGCTTTGTACCATGAGTTTTTGTGCTTTGAAAAAAATGACCCGATGGAGCTGGTGTTCCGCTGGGCGGGAATGATTTTATATGAGAAGAATGGACATAAGGCGGATGCTGATGTGCTTCGCGCGTACAATCTTGCGATGTCATATGTCCCGGAGGCGGAGATCCATCCGGAGCAGCCAATCAATATTCTGACTCTGGCCACATATCAGTCCAGATACCAGTACAATGAGATAGCTGGTGGGGATAATGAAAAGCTGTATGGGGAGTTTGTGGAGCATTGCCATCGCTTCGGGGATGAAAGAATTGCAGAGATATACAAAGGAGGACCGGAAAGATTAAATGAAGTCCTGACTTTTGAATATGTATGATACCAGGGTCAAAAGGTCATGAATGGAGCGCTTGCGGTCCAATTCATGGGTATCATCATATGCATCAGATATATGGATGCCGATTGATATTGTCTGAATAAAGTGGAGGGAAAATCAGAGATGGAAGAGTATGAGGAGTATTGGGATTTTGAAGCAGGTGAAACAGAGAACTGTCTAGACGATCGATCGCAGATAGAAGAAGTTGGAGATTTCCGGATTGCTGACCAGCATACCCTTGTGGGAGTAGGCGGTTATATCCGAAAGACAGAGACATATGTCGGGATTCCCGATCACATCAGACGGATTGGGGAAAAAGCATTTGCAGGATGCGAGAATCTCATGGCAGTGAATATTCCGGATTCTGTGACAGAGATTGATGCAGGGGCATTTTCCTGCTGTGAATCACTGAAGATAATCAAAATTCCGGCTTCGGTAAAAATAATCAGACCGGAAACGTTTGCACATTGCATCCGCCTGAAAAAAGTGATCCTGCCCGATTCGCTGGAAGCCATACAGGAACATGCGTTTTATCGCTGCAGATCTTTGGATGATATTTGTGTCGCGTCAGATGTCAGGATAGACGAAACAGCGTTTGAGCTTTGTTCACCGAAATCCCGGACGATCGCATTGTTTTATCCGGGAGATATCGATGACGAGATAATTTCCGGAACAGAGGAGAGGCTGAAAAAGGCAATGCAATCTGAATATGACTATACATTTTGTCCGGAATACAGGAGTATGGCAGATGCTTATTATAAATCTGATATTCAGATCCTTGTGATAGACGCAAATTTACTTTTTGAGGAAAATGAAGACTATGAAGGGATTTATCGTGCTCAGATCCGGGAGATGTTTGAAACTTTTGCTTCCCCGGCATTTATGATGGTCAACTATGAAAAATATTATTACAACGAAAGGGAAGAAAGCGGTGGGAATGATCTATGGTGCGGTGAAAGCTATCTGAACTCTTTTGTCGCTAATGCCGCTGTTGACGCCGGCTTTGGTGGAAAAATAACTGACGAAATGTATCATGTTGTTTTCTTTTCCCTTGAAACAGGTGCATTTTATACATTGCGGAAGAGTATGTTTACTGAGGAAGGAGATCTGGCGGAGTTTTTGAAAAATTTCGGACGTGGGCTTGACGTAGAGAGATATGGTAAATTGCTGACATTGGATCCGGCGAGCACTCCAATCGAATATTTGGAATTTTTTCACTGGGATGAAGACGATGAGGAGGATGATGAGTGATTAATATATAGGAATCGATTACATGGAGCAGTGTTTTTTAACACTGCTTTTTTTTGTGTCCTTTTTTCAGGCATCCCTCTGTATTAAAGTATAATCAGAAGCTATGAAAAAGCGGAACTGCTGTCACAGCTCTGAAAGGGGAATGGATATGAAGTACAGAAAATATATAGGTTACATAATACCCGGGTTTACGACATATGAGGTGAAGACGGATTATTTCATTATAGAGTCCGGCATTTTAAATAAGAAGTACTCCTATGTCCCGATACACCAGTTGGCGGATCAGGTTGAACTGAAGCAGACTTTCCTCGGGCGATGGATGGGTGATTTCGGCAGCATTCACTTTACAACTCATAATGGAGAAGAGGTGACTTTTTCCCAGATCAAAAAAGCCGGGTATCTGATGCAGGTTCTCCCCGGATTGATCAAAAGTGAAAACATGAGATACGTGGATGCACTGAACAAGGCCCGCTATGATATGTACAAGGGAAAACCGGCCAGAAAAAATAAACGATATGCAAAATGTTTTGCAGAAAAAAACCGGTTTTATTTTCCGGGGTTTGAGTCCTACTTTCTGGATCAGGATCAGCTGATCGTCCGGCAGGGGATTTTAAGGAAACAGGAAATGAATATTTACCTGGAAAATTTTGACAGCATGTTTCACACAGAACGCTCTTTCGCAGAGCGGGTTCTGGGGTTCGGAACGATATCTTTGAAATGCGGCTCGGAGAAAGTAATCCTGCGTCATATTTCATCCGCAGAAGCCATTGCCTGGATTTTAACAAAAACCATACCTCAGGCCAAAATCATTTATTACGCCTATCAGGCTTTTCAGAAGAAAGCAGGGGTGTAGAGATATGGAGAGTCATGTTTTTTAAGCCGAAAGGAGATGCAGAAAGATGAATGTACAGGTAAAAAGCAGCAATGGGATCACTTTGGTTCCGGTGGAGACGCGCCTGATGGCAGAACGCAATATTTTTATTGAGGGCGAGATCAATTCGGAAAGCGCCTGTGAGTTCGTAAAAAAGGTTATGTACTTAAACAGCGAGGATGCGGAAGAACCGATTCATGTCCTGATCAATTCAAACGGCGGCGAGATCAATGCCGGGATGCTGATGTACGATGTGATCCAGGCCAGTAAAGCGCCGATCCGGATGTATTGTATTGGGCACGCCTACAGCATGGCGGCAGTGCTCTTTGCCAGCGGCAATTACGGGCGCTACATGCTGCCGCACGGAGAGCTGATGCTCCATGAGCCGCTGCTCGGAAACCGGGTGGGAGGGAACTCTTCCTCCATCAAATCGATTTCCGACAGCTTGCAGGAGTCAAAGCGGGTCATGAACCGGATCCTGGCAAAGCACACGGGGAAAACAGAAAAAGCGGTGGAAAAGGCGACAAATTATGACCATTACTTCAGCCCGGAGGAAAGTATCGCGTTCGGGCTGTGTGATGAGATTGTAGGGTTTGACAGAATGATGGAGGATGAAAACGGTTATGGACAAAATGATACTTGGTGAGAAAGCAGCTTTTAGTACGGATTGTAATGAAACGGGATTGAATAATAATGTTTTTGTATGCGGGGGAAGCGGATGCGGGAAGACGTTGTCAATTACCGAACCCCGTCTTCTGGAGACAAAACAGTCCAGCCTGATCGTGACTGTGACGAAGAGAAGGATCGTACATAAGTATAAGCCGGTGTTTGAGCAGCGGGGTTATAAAGTGGAGGATCTGAATTATGTCAATCCCCTGGAGAGCAGCGTCGCCTACGACCCGCTGCAATATGTGGCAAGCTATTCCGATATCCGGTTCCTGAGTGAATCTATTGTTATGGCGAACCCGCGCAAGGAGAAGTCCACGGGAGCGGATCCCTATTGGGACGAGGCGGCCATTTCACTCTGTTGTGCGGAAATTGCCTACGTTCTCATGACGGATGAAAACGCTACGCTTGCTGATGTCCTTGCGTTTCATGACAGGATTTCTTTCTGGGACGAGAACGGGCAGATCGCCACTTCTGTTGACAAAAAATTTGATCGTCTGGAGGACAGGGATCCGACCTGCTATGCGGTATCCTGCTGGAAGTCTTTCCACCAGCTCCCGATCAGGACCGCCGGCTGCGTATTTGGGGCCTTAAATACGACGATCGATACCATCTTCAGCCCGGAACTGCGCGAAATGATAGCCACGAAGAGACAAGTGGATTTTGAAAAGTTAGCCACGGAAAAAACCGTCCTGTTTGTATCAACGTCTGCTGTGAATCCGGCACTCAACTGTTTCATCAATATGTTCTATGCGCAGGCGTTCAAAAGCCTGTTTGAATACGCGGAAAGCCGGCCGGCCGGCTGGCTGCCGATCCCGGTACATGTGCTTTGCGACGATTTTGCTACAGGCAGCAGGATACTGAATTTCCCGGAATACATCTCTATTTTCCGCGAAAAGCGGATTTCGGTCACGCTGCTTGTCCAGTCTGAGTCCCAGCTGGAATCGATGTACGGGCCGAACGATGCGACGACGATCATAAACAACTGTGACACCTACCTCTATATGGGCGGGATGGATTTAAAGACCGGGAAGTCGATCAGTGAAAGGCTGAACGTGCCTCTGGATGAGGTCCTTTACATGCCGATCGGCCGGGAATACATATTCCGCAGAGGGCAGAAGCCGGTTGCTACCAGGCGCTATGATATTATGCGGAATGAACTTTATCTGAAAATCACGGAAGAATACGAGAGTAAGATCCGCAAATCGGAACGGTAAAAAATATTTTTTGTGTCATCGCAGATCTTATCGAAATATGCCATCCTATATGCATGAAGGGAAAGAAGGTCATGAATGAGAAAAGTATGGATGCTTTGAATGATTGTTTCCGTAACAAACGTGCCGGTGAATCTGAGGTAATTGCGAAAGCATGCCAAAGAGCAGCGCGTATGAGGGAATGGAAAGAAAAGGAATCCAAACAGGAATGCCGGATATATATTCCGGGAAAGGAAGGATGAAGAAAATGCTGAAATGGAAAGGGAAATACCTGGAAGGAAGATGCGGGGAGGATGCAGCTTATAGATTTAATCTGGGTGTGCTTACGATCTCCGGCAGGGGACGGCTGTATGACTATGAATCGAATTACGTCGATGCCGACAGGAAGTTTGATGTATATGAGATCATTGCAGATGCCCAGGAAGAGGTGAACGCCAGACAACGGCGGGATCAATGCCGGGATGCTGATGGATGTGATCCGGGCCAGAAAAGCGCCGATCCGGATGTTTTGCATCACGGCGCAGTCCCCTGGGCTGATTACAGAAACGATATCCGGCGGGTCTTGATCGAAAAAGGGATAACCAGCATCGGGAACAACATGTTTGCAGATTGCGTCAACCTTGAATCCGTGGCAATCCCGGAGGGCGTCACGGTGATCGGATACAATGCTTTCCGAAACTGCCGGAACCTGGTAAGAGTATCGTTTCCGGGCAGCCTTTTCCGTATCCGGTTTCAGGCATTTGAGGGATGCCATAGCCTGACCCGGGCGCTTATTTTCCCAAAGGTTGGGCTGGGCGAAGATGTTTTTAAAGACTGCCCCAATCTGAAGTTGTATGTCCGGGAGGGCTCTCCTGCCATGAAATATGCTGTCAGGAACAACATAAATTATGTAAATATGGGTATCGGCACCAGGCAGGGGAAATCCTCAGCCGGCTGTGATGCGGCGAAACAGAGGAAATGCTCAGCTGACAGCGGTGCGGTCTCAGATCAGGGATTCGAGGAAGAGTTTTTAAAAGTAGTGAAACAGTATCAGCAGGAGTTGTCTGACGCCAGGCAGTTTGTCGGGATTCTGAAAGACTGTTTCCCGGAGGCGGAAAACCAGAAGCACGTATTTTTGATGGGGGAATTGTCCCGGCTCGGAATCGTGCAGGCAATCCGTGATGCAGAGGAACTTAATGCCATGCTGCTGCAGCGGTATACGAAACGCCTCGTTTCTGATTTTGCTGCAGACGAAAGCTGGGCTGCATGGGCGGTATCGCTCTGGTGTAAATCCTACGGGGTAAATGTTTTGGATAAGCCCTGTTCGATATAAGGTGTTGATTATGAGTAAAAAATGTAAGCTGAAACTTAC
The DNA here is from genome assembly GCA_021203005.1 of Clostridiales bacterium. GTDB lineage: Bacteria > Bacillota > Clostridia > Lachnospirales > Lachnospiraceae > Eubacterium_I. The sequence goes on from JAJQCB010000085.1 coordinate 25,648, forward strand.
AGAATGGGAGGACAAACAGATGGAAGGTTCATTGTTGAAGACAGGGACAACGGTTGTTGCGGAGAATGGTGCCCGTTACACAGTCCGCAGGTTCCTTGGTTCAGGCGGCCAGGGAGAGGTTTACGATGTGGAAAACGGCAGCGGGCAGCCGTTTGCCCTGAAGTACTATTTTAAACATTCCGCAACAGACACACAAAAGAGTATTCTGAAAAACCTGATCGCGAAGGGGAGCCCGGATCCCTCTTTCCTCTGGCCGCTGACTCTGGTATGTTCAGGCCGGGAAAATGACGGCGGATTCGGGTACATCATGGCGCTGCGTCCCAAACAGTACAAGAGCATCGCGGATTTAATGAAGCGCAGGGTGGACCCGGGCTTTTATGCCATCTGCCGTGCCGCGTTCAATCTCACAAAAGGCTACAGGAAACTCCATGAAAGCGGATACTCATACCGGGATATCTCCTGGGGGAACGTTTTTTTCACAACGGAGGGGGACATCCTGATCTGTGACAATGACAATATTTCGGTGGATGGAAAGGATGACAGCGGAGTGCTCGGGACTCCGGGGTTCATGGCGCCGGAACTGGTGGTGGGGAAGGCGAAACCCACCCCCTCCCGGAACACTGATCTGCATTCGCTTGCCGTATTGCTCTTCTGCATTTTTTTTATCAGCCATCCATTAAACGGCCAGTTGGAGGCGGAGATCAAATGCATGGACATTTATGCCATGGAGCGTCTCTACGGCGCAGATCCGGTGTTCATATTTGACCCGGAGGATAAGCGGAACCGGCCGGTGAAAGGCGTGCATGATAATGCGCTGATCTACTGGCAGATATATCCGCAGGAGCTGAAAGATCTGTTTACACAGGCCTTTACAGTGGGATTGAAGTCGCCAAACAGGCGCGTCACGGAAAAGCAATGGCTGGACGCGATCGCGAACCTGATGAGCGGGATTATGATGTGCCCGAAATGTGGCGCCGAGGTTTTTTACGACAGGCAAAAAGAGCTACATGGAGAAGCGCATTCCTGCTGGAACTGTTCGAATACGCTGGCTGTCCCTCATAAGCTTGTGGCGGGGAAACATAAAGTATTGCTGACTGCTGAAACCAAACTGAAATCACATTCCATTCATGGCGATTTTGATATGGATAAAACAGTGGCTGCCGTAGTCAGAAATCCGAAAAACCCTCTGTTGTGGGGCATCCGGAATGGTGAGAACGGTGTAAACTGGACATATGTAAAGAAAGATGGGAGCCAGATCCCTGTCCCGACAGGCCGCGCTGCCGGCATTGTACCCGGCGTGAAGATAAATTTTGGGGACTGTATTGGTGAAATTATCTGAAACAGAAGAATTATGACAAGTAAATTATAAACCTGAAAATCAAAGGAGGAAATGATTATGGCACTGAAATTGAAACGACCCGGCGGAGAATTAGCGACGAGACCACTCCATTTCTTTTGGATTGTAGACTGTTCCGGCAGTATGTTCGGCGAGAAAATAGGCGCGGTAAACCATGCGATCCAATCCGTGATTCCGGATATGCGGGAGGCAGCGGAGAGCAACCCCAATGCGCAGCTTTTGGTCCGCACCCTGAGATTTGCGACCGGTGCCTCCTGGATTACGCCCGAACCCGTCCCGATCGAAGATTTTGCCTGGGACGACCTTGACGCGTCAGGACGGCAGCTGACCAATATGGGCCAGGCCATTGAGATGGTGGCTTCTCAATTAAGAATCCCACCGATGCCTGAGAGGGCGCTCCCGCCCGTATTGGTCTTGCTCTCGGACGGTCAGCCTACGGATATGGATAATTACAAAAAGAGCCTCAACGATCTGCTTCACCTTCCCTGGGGGAAGAAGGCTGTCAAAATAGCCATATCCATCGGCAGGGACGCCGACGATACTGTTTTGCAAGATTTTACCGGGAATCCGGAGCTGGTACTGGAAGCTAATAATGCGTCCATGCTCACCGAAGCCATAAGGTGGGCGTCAACGGCTGTTTCCGCTGTACCCGCTCCTCCATCCAGCATACTGTCTGAGGAGGATAGCAATGGCTCACACAGCCCGGCCATGCGGGTACTCAATATCAACAACATTCCGACACCCGACGACGTTATTGATCAGGAGGATGTCTGGTGAAAGTGAGGTGGATGGTAAATGATGTCACGGATGATTTATGGCGAAAGCGTGAGGGGAGCCTCACATATCAGATCTGGTAAACCCTGTGAAGACTCTTTCAAATTCATGGAGATTTCGGGTCAAGTTTCTCTGCTCGCAGTGGCTGACGGGCATGGCAGCGATGCCTGCCCGTACAGCCGAGACGGGGCGGAAATAGCTGTTGAAGCGTTCTGTTCTGTCATGGAACGTCTCGTTGAAAAAAATTTTACGGAAAACTCGGATAAGAATTTCTTCCTGTCTTATCTGAACCGGGATGGGAGTCTGGGTGTGGCCCGCCTTGTGGAACAGGAATGGAAACAGCGTGTCTGGGAAAGTTACCTTACTAATCATGGTGGGCAGGGGGAATCGGACACCACGGACAGGAACTCTGTTTACCGCTTATATGGTTCCACCCTGCTCGGACTTTTGCTTATGGAGGACTATCTCTTCGCATTCCAGATCGGCGACGGTGACATTCTGCCTGTCGATGCGGACCGGGTGCAGCCGCTGACAGAGGCTGACAAGATCCTTGGTACGGAGACGCACTCGATTTCCTCTGAAAATGCCTGGAAGAACGCGGTCACATCGGTACGCCGTCAGGAGGACCATCCCCGGCTTTACCTGCTTTCAACGGACGGTTTTTGCAACAGCTACCCCACAACAGAGAGTTTTAAGGAAACCTGCCGGGATTATTATAACGTCTTACGGGAGTACGGTTTCCAGGCAGTAACAGATAATCTGAAAGACTGGTTGACGGAGACGAGCGATCTCGGATCCGGGGATGATATTACTCTGCTGCTGGCATATACAGGTGACGAAGAATGCGCAGAAACTGCCGACAGCAGGGCAGAAGAGAGAAGAGATGATATATCCGATGGAGGAGAGCAGGAATGATCACGGACAGGTATTATTACAGCCGGCTTTCACGGCAGGAGAGACAAATCTATAAAGCCCTGTACCAGGGTGTGGTAAATTCAGATGCCGGTATTCCGCTGTATAAAACAACTTCGGAGACAATCCCGGATCCGGAGGTGATCCGGAGGGTGTTCCGGGCTGTGGCAAGAGATAATCCGCATTTGTTTTATGTCAACCAGACACTGCTGGAAACCAGGCAGATCGGGAATAAAATGACGTTGGTCCCGCAGTATTTTTACTCGAAAGATGAGATTGCAGCCTGCAATGCCAAAATAGAAGCGGAAGTCAATCGGATGATAACGGATCTCGGACTGAACCGTCTGCCGCAGCCGGAGGCCGTACATAAAGTCCATGATTATTTTTGCCGGAACATCGCTTATGACACAGAAGCGGCGGAGAAAGGGATTACCCCCGGCACCATCCATGCATACGCCGCTCCCGGCGTGTTTTTAGAAAAGCGGGCAGTCTGCGAAGGCATTTCCAAAGCCCTGAAGCTTCTCCTGAATGCGGCGGACATAAAATGCATCCTGGTGGAAGGGAACAGCCTGCCCGACAATGCCCCGCATGCATGGAACATCATCAAAGTAAATAATGTTCCCTGCCATATGGACCTGACCTGGGATATGACAGGAGGTATGGAGGGGATCACCAGTTATGATTACTACTGCCTGTCGGAAGCGGATATATCCAGAGACCACACGGATTTTTCCGGGGTTCCCGTATGCAATTCCGATAGTGAAAACTATTTTCTGAAAAGAGGGCTGGAATTTTATACGCCGGACCAGTTGAGAACGTATATCAGGCACGGTCTGAAAAAGAAACAAACAGACTTTTATTTCCGATACAGGGGAACGGGGGGAATTGCGCCGGTTATGCAGGAAGAGATCGAATTCCTGCAGTGGCAGTTCCCCATGCATGGGATGGAGGGCAGGATCGTCAGCACCATGAGGGAGACGCAGGGTACGGGGCGGATCGTACTTCTTTCCTGATTTTTCCGCTCCCGTGCAGAAAATGATAAGAACGAACCGGAACGTATTATTTTTTGTGTACCTTATTTCAGAAATACATTATGGTACACTCTTTTAAAACAAGGAAACAAAGAGAAAGACAGGAGGAGTATGCCTCAGCCGGTGTTTCCACTGTCATGCTAATTCCAAATGGAGAAATGGAGGGCGAAGTATGCAGAAAGCTAAGATAAAACGAAATATATGGATCATCTTCATCATTTTTTTATGCATACTGGGGATCATCGTTGCAATTTGCGGATCCCATTATTTTCCTCAAAAACAATATGAGAAACAGGTTGCGGCAGTTATGGATTTGAGTACCGATGGTGCATATTTATCCGGAAGCGCTGCTGATTCCACCCACTTATATAAAGATATTTATTCTGTCCTGTTGAAAATGGATGGGGACAATGACTGCAGTGCTTACGTGTCCTTTTCGGATGGGACAACGGTAGATGATGCTTCCGTATCCTGGTTTTCTGAAGATTCAGTGAAGCTTACCTGGACTGTGCAGGATGAGGATGGGGTATCCTCAACAGAGTCAGTTTCCTTTTCTTTCTGTAATGCTTATCCCAATGGCTTTTATATCATTTCCGGGTCGGAGCAGGAGATCTATGACTATACGGCTGTACTCGATCGAAGCGGGGCGTATGTTTTTGATTCTGATGATATCACAGATGCAGGCGTGTCTTTGAACTATGAAGATATAGATGACTTTTACAAAACAGGAGGCTGTCCGGAAGAGGTCGCAGCACTGCTGTCCGACATGGAAGAAGAGAGTGAAATGTTTTCCTCCGCAGTTTCCTCAGGCGTCGGATCCGGACAGGATATTTCCTGTGCATACTGTTACGCAAACGGCACTGCATTTGTGACGGCCCGTTATGAAGAGGAATATTATTATTTCCGCTATCTCTCCGGTCATTGGGAAGCGGCGAAATGCGAAGATGACGAGCCGGTGTTCGCCCTGTATTCTTCCCTGTTTCTTCTTACATCAACAGATGCCGGGTATCTGGTTGCGTGGCAGCGAAGTTATCAGGGAGATCCTTCTCCTGCCATATATGTGTCGGACGATTATGGAGAATCTTTTGTAAAGCTGGTGTTTGATATAGAGGTGTCTGCAGCAGAGCTCCTTGATATTCCTTACTATGCTGATATCTCGATTTCAGACACGGGAACAATGCAGATTACTCTTGAAGCACACCGTTTCGGGCAGAGTGCAATGGTTATTGAAATCCCTGATTTTGACAGTGTTATGGATGGGGATGGGACGGAAGCATCGTTTTCTGTGGAAGATATCATTGCTATGCCGGCAAATTAGGAGGGGCGTTATGATAGAAAAACAACTTTTGGTGAACCCATGATTATTTGCAAAGGCGTTTGATACTTCACAGATTTTTCAAATCTGTATGCGCAAAACCCGCAGCGTATCCGCAAAATTCCCGCAAATCTGCCTCTGCTCCTGGTGTCCGGAGCCTGTGACCCGGTGGGAGAAAACGGTAAAGGTGTGAAACAGGCGTACCAGAGTTACAGGAATGCCGGAATTCAGGATATTCATCTGAAACTCTATGAGAATGATCGGCATGAAATTCTAAACGAAACGGATCGTGACATCGTCTATTCGGATATTCTGGAGTGGCTTGACGCGCGGTGAACATAGTAAAATAAGGGAAGGAGACTATTCCGTCCGCAGCGCCTCCACGGGGTTGCTTTTGGCCGCTTTCCTTGACGGAAGCATCCCGGCAAGCAGTGTCAGCGCGATGCTGAGGAGAATCAGCAGGACCGCGTACCGCAGCGGCAGATGCACAGACAGTTCCTCGATGCCGGAGTAGCTGTGTATCAGCCTGTTGACCGGTTGGATCAGAATCACGGTCAGGGCGATACCTAACAATCCCGCAGCAAGCCCGATGATCCCGGTTTCCGCATTAAATACCTCAGATATATTGTGGCGGGATGCGCCGATGGCGCGCAATATCCCGATTTCCTGTTTCCGCTCCAGTACACTGATGTAGGTGATTACTCCGATCATGATGGAGGATACCACAAGGGAGATCGCCACGAAAGCGATCAGTACATAGCTTAGGATGTTTACAATTTCTGTGACCATGGACATCAGGCTGCCCACGGAATCCGAGAAGGTAACGACTTTGTCCTCCTCGCCCGCGGCGCTCATCCGGTCATTATAGTCGTTCAGTATGTCAATCACAGCATCCTTACATTCAAAGTCCTTCGGGTAGATGCTGATGCTGTCCGGGGAGGAAAAATCCGTATAACCCAGGGATTCCAGATTGTCCTCGTAAGTCGTCGTGCCGGAGGACAAAAGGGAAGTCAGGATGTCGGATAAGTCAGAGATATCCATGTCAATGGTAAAGGCGTTTACCAGCGACTCTGTGTCGATACTGATTGCCTCCGCCAGCACAGTTTCCATCTGACTCATATCTGCAGAAAGCTGTTTTTGTATCTCCGCACTGATCTGCGCAGAAATCTGTTCTGCGGTCTGGGAAATCTGCGATTCCAGCTGCTCGGAAAGGCTCTCTGCCATTGACGCAGCCGCCTCATTCATATAGGTTTGGAGAGCGGCAGCTATCTGGCTTTCCAGGCTTTCCGTATCGATCATTTGTTCCAACCCCTCTGTCAGAATCTGTTGCGCCTCGTCTGTCCCCAGATATTCCACAAAGGAATCACTGATCTGGTCAGGATCCGGTGCGGAACTGTCCGATGCCGCATAGGTCTGGTAACCGCTTACAAGGTCCGATGTCAGGCTGCCAAGCTGTTCCTGTGAAATCGTCATATCGGACAGGTCGAATTGCAGGTTCGACGCGGCCCAGATATTTAGGATCTCCCGGGCGCGGGTTGTTTCGAGATACTCGTTCAGATATACGTCCATCTGTGAGATGTCCGTGTAGCCCTGTTCCGCGGCGTATGACTGGAAGTCAGTCAGCACGTCCGTGACCAGTGTCTGAAGCTGGTCGGTAGAAATCTGCAACCCTCCATTGCTTTCTATAATCTCCAGCAGATGTTCCATCAGGATGTCCTGTGCGGCATCGGTCTGGAGGTAAGCCAGGAACGCGTCGCCCAGCTGTGTCACATCCGCCTGGCTGTTCCCGGATACATAGGACTGGTAACTGCTTAAGAGGTCAGACGCGATCTGGCTGAGATCCTCACCGGAAGCCGTGATCTCAAGACCGCTGAGCAATTCCGACAGGCTGATGTCATCCGTATCCGGAAGTTCCAGTTCAATGGAGCTTAAGTCCACCATATCTGACAGGTCGATGGATGATCCGCTGCCGGATCCCAGGGAACCAGAGAGGTCGGAGGAAAGCGAGCCGAACAGATCCTCCAGCGCACTTTCATCCACCGTAATCACGTCCCGGAAAAGCTCTTCATCCACTTCAAACAGGGAATTCAGGTCAAAGCTGCCGTCGGTCTCTTCCTCGCCAAATGGTTCATTGGTAAAAACATTGATGTCAGGATTTGCCAGCTGCTGTTTCACAATCTCACTTTCCGCTGCTTCCTTTGCCAGATGTTCGATCAGGGACGGCAGATAGTTGATGCCGTGGCTTAAGATCTCGCTGCCCGCATTTTCGTTTACGGTTACAACGCCGACAACGGTCAGTGTTTCCCCGTTGTTTACCAGTTCCTGGACATAAGATTCATCCTCTGACTTATCGGCCCAGATCTGATACTGGCTGTCATATGCATAGAAATCCGTGCTGTTGACGACCTTAAATGTCACGCCAAGAAAATCATCGTAAGAATAGGTACCTGTAATCTCCGGCTGATCAACGATGTCACCATCGATAAACTGAGAAATCATGTCTTCCAGGCCGGCAATGTCCTCAAAACCCATGACATACAATGCGAGATCCGTGGTTCCGCCCTCAGAATCCATCACCATGACACACTCATTCCAGCTCTCCGGCCACCGCCCGGCCAGGACAGTATAGCTGTCTTTATATAAATCATCAGAATCCGGCAGCTGGGAAAAAACGTCCGTATCCACAATAGACGACATGATGGAGTTTGTGCTGGTGGTAGAGCCAAAGCCCAGCGCGTCAAAGAAGTGATCCGGGTGTACCTGTACGACATCCTCCGTATTGTCCTGGTAGATCTGCGGTGTGACGCCGAAATCGTACTCAATATCCGTCACCAGATCTTCTATACCGCTGCCGCCACTTTCAAGGTACTCTTTTAAGGAGGCCAGGTCATTCGATGCTTGGCCGGAGAAAATATTGTAGATCAGCGCTGTGATATCGACGGTGTCGGAAGCGGAAAACCCGTTTATCGAACTGCTTTCTTCAGAATCTGAACCCGTGCCGAGAAGCGAAGATGTGCCGCCTCTGGCGGAGACATAGGCAGTGATATCGTAGTATGCCTGCTCGATCTCCAGGGGATATTCCGTTGCCATCTGAGCTTCCAGTATCTGTACGTAGTCATTTACCCCGGACGAGATTGCCAGGATCAAGGCGATGCCGATGATGCCGATGGATCCCGCAAAAGCGGTCAGCAGTGTCCGGGCTTTTTTTGTCCGCAAGTTGTTAAAACTCAGGGTAATCGCTGTCCATGGGGACATGGCGGAACGTCCCATATTGGCATGAATGGCCGGCTGCTCTGTTTTTCCTGTCTCCGGTACATACGGGTTGGAATCTGCGCAGATCCTGCCGTCCTTTAGGCGGACGATCCGGGTGGCGTAAGTCTCCGCCAGTTCCGGGTTGTGCGTCACCATCACGACCAGGCGGCTCTTTGCCACCTCTTTTAACAGATCCATGACCTGGAGGCTGGTATCGCTGTCGAGGGCTCCGGTCGGTTCATCCGCCAGCAGGATGTCCGGGCTGTTGACCAGAGCCCGGGCGATCGCCACACGCTGCATCTGGCCTCCGGAAAGCTGTGCCGGCCGTTTTCCTGCCTGATCTGCCAGGCCTACCTGCGCAAGCGCGTCCATCGCGCGCTGCCTGCGCTGTCTCCGACTGATGCCGGAGATTGTGAGAGCCAGCTCCACATTTGACAGGATCGTCTGGTGCGGAATCAGGTTGTAGCTCTGGAAGACAAAACCGATGGTGTGATTCCGGTAGGAATCCCAGTCCCGATCCTGATATTCCTCCGTGGAAACGCCGTTGATGATCAGATCGCCGCTGTCATAGTGGTCCAGACCGCCGATAACATTCAGCAGGGTGGTTTTGCCGGATCCGCTGGGGCCTAAGATGGCCACAAATTCACTGTCCCGGAAATTCAGGGTTACATCGTCCAGTGCTTTCTGGACCAGTTTCCCGGTCTGATATCTCTTACATACATTGCGGATCTGCAGCATGATATCCCTTCTCTCTGTCTGTTATCTTTCCACTGCTGCCCGGGCACCGATTGCGTTTGTTACAAATGTATTGATCTGTTCTGCCATTTCGTACTTTGTAAGCTGCTCTTTGTGGTTCAGCCACCAGTCTATACTTTGAAATATTGCACCCGTCAGAAACTGGCAGGCAAGTTCCAGGCTGGTATCCGAAACGGTGTCAGGCAGTTCATGTTTGTGCAGATATTCAATAATATCCTCTGTAATACTGTCGATCAGGGTTTCCCTGACAAAAGCAGAAGAGCAGCTGTCTTTCAGTGCACCAAACAGCACGTCATTTTCTTCTACATATTCGAAAAGATAGAGGATACTATAGTAAAATTCCCGGCCTTCCTCATCAGAAGAGAGCTGTTTTTCATGTGCTTTCCGTCCGGTATCTTCCAGAATCCCTGTTATGGCAAATACGAGCAGTTCATATTTATCGCTGAAATGCTTATAGAAAGTGGGCCGGCGGACCATGGCCCGCTCACAGATCTCATTTACGGTGATCTCATTCAGAGACTTTCTGGTCAGCAGATATTTTAATGATTCTGTCAGGGCCCGATTCGTTTTTACAATTCTCAAATCCATTTTCTCTTCCATTTTCACACTTTTTTACACGGATACATTTTTAAAAATCTGTTATTTATCTGACAATGCGGAAATTCTGTATTATTGCAGAATCTTATAGTATTGATTATAATGGACGAAATGACATATGTCAAATAAATTACACATGTGTTAATAAAATTAAATGAGGTCGCGCCTGTTTTCTGAAACAGGTAGTTGGTGTTTAAGAAAGAAGGCGGAGTAAT
>JAJQCB010000054.1 GCA_021203005.1 Clostridiales bacterium
CTCCGTGTCCTTTCCGAAGATCACTTTGGTCGGGGAGTGGTATTCAAAATTTATCATGGCTAAACCTCCTAAGATTGTTTGTCCATAGTATAACATTTTATGGAAGGAAAATATATACGCAAAAATTTAAAAGTACGGGACATTTATGGTAAAAGCCTGCAATTTCATGGGAATAGTTTGTGACTTTTCATAAAAAAGTGCGGACGATATAATAAAAAACATAAATAATTCTGAAAATGGGTGATGAGATGGGCAAATATTTAATAGGATGCGACATTGGAACCAGCGGTGCAAAAGCGATCATTGCGGATGCGGAAGGTCAGATTTTTGGAAGTTATTATGTGGAATACCCGCTTCATTCGCCGCATTCCGGCTGGTATGAGCATGATCCGGAGGATTATTGGAAAGTATTTAAGGAAAATATGTGGGAGATATTGAGGCAATCGCGCGTGCGTCCGGAGGAAGTTGCCGGGATCAGTGTCAGCGCCTGCTCTCCCTGCTGTATTATGGTAGATCGAGAAGGAAATGCGCTGAAGCAAGCGCCTATCTGGATGGACCGAAGAGCCCAGGAGGAGTGCGAATTTATAAGAAATCTGTATGATGACGACAAAATCTTTGAGGTATCAGCGAACCCTCTGGATCCGCACAGCGGAGCGGTAAAGCTGTTGTGGGAGAAAAATCATAATCCGGAACTCTATAAAAAAGCCTATAAAATGCTAAATCCTGCGAATTATGTTACCATGAAGCTCACGGGAGAATTTGTGACGGACTATTCGAATGCGTCGCTGGTCGGCATTGTATTTGATATTGTAAAGCGCGAATGGCGAACGGATATGGCAGACGCAATCGGTCTTGACGCAGACAAACTGGCAAGACTGGTTCCCTGTCATCAGGTAGTAGGCGAGGTGACAGGAAAGGCCGCGAAGGAATGCGGGCTTCATGAAGGAACGCCGGTTGTCGCGGGCAGCGTGGATTGCAATGCCGCCTGGTTGGGAAACGGCGCTACCCGCCCCGGGGACGCGAGTCTTGTAATGGGTACTGCCGGTGCTTTGGGCGTTGTGCACAGTGATCCCCATTTTACCAGAAATCTGACTACGATCATTCATACCGCGAATTCGGAGACCCTCTATACGACGCTGGCCGGCACATCAAGCTGTGGGGGACTTCTCAGGTATTTGCGCGACACCTTCACAGAGAAGGAAAAGGAACTGGTAAAAAAGGAGGGAAAGGATATCTATGATGTCTTCACCGCAGAGGCGGCGAAGATTCCGGCGGGGGCGGAGGGCCTGATCGTGCTTCCATATCTCTCCGGTGAGCGCACGCCGCTGTGGAATCCACGGGCACGAGGCGTCGTATTTGGCTTGGCGTTTTCCCATACCAGGGGACACTGGGTAAGAGCGATGATGGAAGGCGGCGTATATGCGATTTATCACTGCCTGAAAATTATGCAGGAGAATCATCTCCCGATCACGACGCCGATACTGGTCAGCGAAGGCGGTGCAAAAAGTGCCTTGTGGAGACAGATTGCATCTGATATTATGGATGTAGATCTGAATTACATGAAGGACGCCAAGGGGGCGCCCATGGGTAATGTGATCAACGCGGGAGTGGGAGTGGGTCTGTTCCGGGATTTTGAGGTCGCGAAGGATTTTATCCATGTCGATGAAACGCATCATCCGGATTCCGGGCAGCATGAGACTTATGAGAAATATTATGCGATATACCGCAGACTGTACGAGGATGTCAAGACAAATTATGATCTGATAGCGGAGATAAGGAATGGTTAGCCAGAAGGATCTGAAAATGCTGGTCTTTCTGTTTGAACTGGCGGAAAAACAGCAGAGCATTACGATTGAGGAGCTGGCGGAGCGGTTTGAAATCTCCAACCGCACCGTCCGCAATAACCTTGGCCATATCGATTACTACCTGAAGTCCAATCACCTTCCACAGCTGAAGCGGGATCGGAAGAGTGAGATTTCGCTGGACATGGCGCCGGATGAACTTGCGGAATCGCGCAGGAATCTTCGGGAGCTGAATACGGAGAACTACGTTTTCTCAAAGGAAGAACGGATCCTGTATCTGAAGCTGCTGCTCTTTGACGCGGATGGATATGTAACCTACGAACAGCTTTCGCAGACTTTGTTTGTCAGCAGGAAAACCGTGATTGATGACGTTCATCAGGTGAAGGACGACTGTGAAAAATGGAAGATACAGCTGCTGGGGACAAAGAGAGGACTGAAATACAGTGGAGAAGAGGCGGATGTCCGCCGCTTTCTGACAGACGCGCTTCTGGAAATGTTTACGCCGTTGGAATTGTGGGAAATACTGCGGGATATTTACCCAAACAAGAGTACGGTTATTGAAAAAAAGTGGCATAATGTCGCGGGAAATGATATGATCAGGGTCGCAGAGGAACGTCTGCGGGAGGCGGAGCAGAAGACGAAGACTTCGCTGACGGATGCGCAGTACTATATGCTCATCGTTCTGACCATGTTGACTTTGAATCGAAAAGCGAAGCGAAAATCGCCGGGGGAAATGATGCCTGAGGAGTGGGAATGCAGGAAGGTGCCGGAATATCTCAGGGCTTTTTGCGGGCATGGAGAAGGAGGAAAGCCTGCATTTTGGAAAAGAAGATGAGGTATGGCTTCTTGGAGAGTTCCATCACATTTTTAACCTGGATAACCTGGAAAAATCCGAGAGTCTTTCGCTTGCCATGGTGGACAATATACTTCTTGAGACGAGTAAAAAACTTGGCAGAGAGTATTATAACGATGCAGAACTGCGGGCAAGCCTGCAAAAGCACCTGATTTCTTTGATAGAGAACAGCTTTGTGAGCTATGAGACGGATGCAGGAAACCTGAAAGCGATTGTGGAGGAGAATCCGGCGCTTTATCACAGCATCCGTCATTGTCTTGATCAGGCGGGAGAGGAGCTGCACGTAGATCCGGAAACGGAGAGCGCGCTCCTTATGCTGCATTTTCTGGCTGCGGATGAAAGAAGATACATGAAAGTCAGCGTAAATTACAGCGCGTTGGTCGTATGTAATAACGGCGTAGGTACTGCGAAGATTGTATCGGTCCGACTGAAGAAATATTTCCCGCAGCTTCGCATTATCGGAGCAACAGCGGCGCGCAGCGCGGTACAGGAGATCAGCGTAGAAAAACCGGATTTTATCATTTCGACCACAGCCTTTGAATATCAGAATATACCGGTTGTCAGGGTAAACCCGTTTCCAACGGAGGATGACCTCGACAAAATCCGCATTTTCCTGGAAAGCAGTGAGAACCTGAACAGAAATCTGCCGGGAAAGAGTGTTTACAGCAGAGTGATGGATGCGGTACTGGCAACCTGCGTTGTTCGGGATCGTGAGGAACTGGAGCGTCGGCTTGCAGGCATTTTTCCGCGTGAAGAGAAGCTGCCGGAGCTTCTTGAAAGTCTGAAGGAGCAGGATATTCAGGTAAAAATCGGGGTAGAAAGCTGGGAGGAGGCTATTCGAAGGAGTGCGCAGCCGCTGGTGGAGCAGGGGTATGTCACAGAAGGGTATGTGGACTGTATGGTCAATAACGTAAAGAAAATGGGTCCGTATATTGTGATTACCAGAGGAATCGCACTGCCCCACGCATTCGCAACGGAGGGCGTGATTCGCTCCTGCATCAGTCTGGCCACCTTAAGTCGTCCGGTTGAATTCGGAAATAAAATTAACGATCCGGTGAGCCTGGTGATCTGCATTGCGGTATCGGACAAAAAGGAGCATATGCGGGAAATGGCGCACCTGATTGATCTGATCAGCGATAAGGAAGCAGTACAGAAGATACAGGATGCCGGAAGTGCAGCGGAAATACTTGCGATTATTCGTCAGACGAAGAAAAAACCGACACAGCAGGAAGCGGGGAAGGTAGTTTGAAGATTGTAACGTTGTGTACTTGCGGGCTGGGAACCTGCTTTGCTCTGAAAATCAAGACGGAAGAAGCGTTGTCGGAGCTTGGAGTATTCTGCGAGGTGGTTCCCTGCGATCTGAGCAGCGGTTTTTTGGAGGAAGCGGATCTCTACGTTCTTCCTTATGGCCTGGATGTGGGGGAAGAGGCACTGCAAAGTCGTTCGGTTCTCGTGGTTGAGGATGTCCTGGATGCGGAGGAGATTCGAGATAAGATAAAAAAATACTTTGCAGAAGCCGGAATGGAGGCGGAATGATGCTGGTTCAATTTCAGAACATACCATGGCTGCCGGGGCTTGTGGCCGCCCTCTACTTGCTGATGAAAAAGAAGACATTCAGCGAGATGGCGGAGAATGTGGTGAAGGTTATGCTGGGCTGCTATATGATCCTTGCAGGTGCGTGGCTTTCTTCTCTGGCGCTCGGACAGATCAGTGAGGCTTTATATCAGACCTTTGGCGTGCAGGGGGTAGTGCTGAATACAGAAATTTTTGGCTCGTGGCTTCTGGCAGACAGTGAAAATTATGGCTTTCTGGCTTTTTTTACTGCATTTTTCATAAATCTTCTTATAGCAAGGCTTACAAAAAAACATTACCTGTACCTGACAGGACATCACCTGTTTTTCCTGAGCCTGCTGGCAGTATCGCTGCTGTGGATGTATCTGGATATATCATTTCTTCTGGCGGCGCTGGCAGCCGGTGTGGTGACGGGCGTCTACGCATGGCTGAGCGTGCGGGTCGGGGCGTTGACGATGAGGCGGCTGAAACCGGGCTCTAATGCGGGGCTCGCCAATTCCGCGACGGGAGCCGCCCTGCTTGGGAGCCTGACCGGTTGGCTGACTCGTGGGAATCAGACAGCGGAGGCCTATGGGAAAAACGGGAGGAACGCGGGAGCAGTGACATCCATGGGTGTGTTTACAGTACTGGCGCTTGCCCTGCTGACCAAAGCAGGTAATGGGACACTGTTTACGTGGGATGATATAAAGGAATGCTGTATTCTGGCGCTTTTGTACGGCGCCGCCCTTTCCATTATTACGCAGGGAATCCGCATGTGTTTGAGAATTTTTATCCAGATGTTCTGGGATATTGGCCGCAGTGTACTGCCGGAGATGATTGCGGGGCTGGATTCTACTGCTCTGGTATCCTATTCGCCGGCCGCCTGGCAGGCCGGATTCGTAGCAGCCGGAATTACAGGAACCTTGACGACGATTGCGCTGCTTTTTGTATGACTTCCGGTTGTGCCGTTTCCCGGGTTTACGAGCCTTTATTTTGCCGGAGGAGTGGCAGGTGTTTTTGGAAATGCGGAAGGCGGAAAAAGAGGCGCGGTTTTGAGGGTTGGACTTAGGGATTTTCTGAAACAAGCTAATTTTTGAGGACAACC
>JAJQCB010000278.1 GCA_021203005.1 Clostridiales bacterium
CTTATATCCTGGGATATAATTATAAGAAGGGATATCTTCCTGCCCGTTTTGTTCAGGCACACCCGGAGATTCTGGTTGTGGCACCGAACTATCGGGTCGGTGTACTGGGAAGTCTGAATCTTTCCAGCCTCACCGGAAGCAAGGAATATCAGTACAGTAACAATCTGGCCTTGCTGGATTTGCTGGAAGCATTGCGTTGGACACAGGAGAATATCGCATTTTTCGGAGGAGATCCGGAGCGGATAACTCTGTACGGTCATTCTGCTGGGTCTAATGCGATCAGTCATCTGATGGCTATGCCGGCAGCGGAAGGCCTTTTTTCACAGACAATCTGTCAGAGTTCATATATGACGGATCTGGGAACGGTGGCCTATGATACCAGCGAAGAGATTGGAGCAAAATTCTTTGAACTGGCAGGAGTACATACTTTGGAGGAGGCGTTGGCTCTCACACCGGAAAAAATTCTGGACTGCCAGCAGAAGCTCTTCGGGTTTCATTTCGGCGGAAGCAAGGCAAGTAAGATGTTCTCGCCGGTGGCTGATGAGATCGTAGTGGAAAAGGAACCGTTCCGGCATTTCGCAGATGGTACATTCAATGGCAAACGGGTGATGATCGGCGGCAGCGAGGGTGAGTATGACCAGATGTTCCGAACAAAGGATCTGGAGGAAACGAAGGACTTTGTGATTCAGAGAAATCAGGACAAGAAGCTCACCCGGGAGCGACTGGAACAGTTTGTTGCCATGCATCCGGAGATGCCGGAAAAAGAAGCCTGCATGACGATTCATAACGAGCTGGGACTTTCCCTGGGCGGAGAATGGATTGGAAGATTCTGCTCCCGATTTGTTCCGGTCTATGAGTATGTGTTCCGTCTGCGGGATCCTCAGGAAGGATGCCGGGCTCTTCACGGAGCACCCAGCAACTATGTCTTTGGAACGTTGATTCCTGAGGGAGCCCCTGAGAATATGGAGAAGCAGATGATGGACACCTGGGCTGCCTTTATTGATGGAGGCGATCCTAATAATGCGTCAATTCCTCAGTGGCCGGTGTATGTTCCTGACGGAGCCGTGATGATTATGGACACTGAATGGGAAGTCGTTCCGGGATACTGGGAGAAGGATTTTCATTTCTGGGAAAAAGATTTCGCAGAATATCAGTATGAAGAGGCACTTTCGTGACGAAACGCACGGCGCGGCAGAGAAAATGATAATAAGGATGTCATAAGCTGAGAGGCTTATGGCATCCTTTTTCCTTAGACTATTACAAAGAAAGGCTTACGAATAAATGAAACAGCCTGCTGAAGGAAGGCGGAATGCTAATTTTCATTTCGAAGATGATGGAAGAAAACAAGAAGAAGCAATGGACCATGCAATATAATCTCTGCCTGATTTTCAATAATATTAAAAATAAAACATTTGACTCGTAACATAAAAAGAGTTACAATTCAAATAATAGAGGGAGGTGGAGCTTTGCACGAGTACCTGGAAAGAATCATGCACCAGAGTATCACGGAACGTCCTTATGACTCTGTGGGGAAATTACCGTTGGGATGCAGAAATGCATTCGAATTAACAATCCTGGGAATCCAAAAACAGGAAATCCTTCTGGCAACACCCATTGACACGATGAATCTTACCGAACTTCGTAAAAAGCGAATTCAGCTGGAGAGATATACCGGCTACAGATGTGTGTTCTATTTGAAGAAAGCAAACTGGTATTCTGTTCCCAAAATGGTGGAAGAAGGAATTCCCTTTATATGGGAAAATCATCAGATTTATCTGCCATTCCTGGGGGTGCTTTTGAAAGAAAATGAACAGCGAACACCAAAGAGCTGTTCGGTTATTTCATTTTTGACTCAGAAGTTGTTGCTCAAGGCATTATATGAAAACTGGCAGAATGTATCTGCGGTGCAGGCCGCTGAAAAATTAGAAGTATCCAGAATGTCGATAACCAGATGTTTTGATGAAATAGAGGCTTTGGGGATGCCGTTTTTGAAAATAAGCGGAAGGTCAAGACGATTCTTTGCGCTGAATGATAAGAAATCAATGTGGGAGGAGATGCGACCGTTTTTGAGAAATCCGGTAATTCGTGAGTTTAGACCGGAGAGAAAACCGGATGCAGACATGGTTTTAAGCGGCATATCAGCTCTTGCAGAATATTCCATGTTGGGAGAAGACAACTATGTCACATACGCAGTAGGCAAAGATCAGGTGGCTGCGTTAGGCTTAAAGTCCATTCGCGAAGTCCCGGGAAACGAAGAACCGGTCTGTATTGTACAGGAAGTGGGATATCTGTTGCCATTTAAAAAGGGAAAGGCGGTAGATCCGCTTTCGTTGATCCTGATACTGTCAGATGAAGAGCTTGAAGATCCCCGTGTAGAGAGCTGTATGAATGAAATGTTGGAAGAATTGGTATGGTAAAAGGAATAGAAATTTTTCAAGAGTATTTTAAAGAATATACGGATCAGTATGTGCTTATTGGTGGTGCGGCGTGCAGCGTATCCTTTGCGGAGCAGGATATCAGTTTTGGACGAACCACAAAAGACCTCGACATTGTTCTTATTGTAGGGGCACAAACAAAAGAATTTGGAGAACGCTTTTGGAAGTTTATCAAAGATGGAAAATATAGAATCAGAGCAAAGAGTAATGGCAAACCGCAATTCTATAGATTTGATAAACCGGAGGATGAACGCTTCCCTAAAATGATAGAATTGTTTTCTAGAACAAATTATCTGTTGCAAGAGGAGAATGGGCTGACTCCGATTCACATTGATGATTCGGTATCAAGCCTTTCTGCTATTCTGCTAAATGATGTTTACTATCAGGCATTGCTTGAAGGAAGAGAAATCATGATGGGTATTTCCGTATTAAAGCCTGAATGGATTATACCTTTTAAGGCAAAAGCATGGCTGGATCTTAAAGGTAAACAGAACGTAGATTCTTCCGACATAAAGAAGCATCGGAATGATATCATTCGTATCGTATCTGATATGGTTTTGCAGAAATGTGTGCTTCCGGATGAGGTGCGAAGGGACATGGGGATGTTTATAGAGCAGTTTGATGTTACCGAAAGCGAATTGAAGAATTTAAAAATTCGTGGAACCAGGCCGGAAGATATCAAGCAGGCATTGCAGGAGACATATTTGGATTAAGTGAATTCTGATTCCGTGAGGCTTGATGATCTTAGTCGTCGGCATCACCGTGCGTTTGGAGGAAGGGCAGCTATGGAAAAGCGAATATCGGCAACGGCTGCGCAGCCTATGGAACTCTACGATTTCCTGCGCCTTACTCTCGGCCTGACAAAGCGTCAGATTCGTCAGGCCAAGTTCCGGGAGGCGGGGATCCGCGTGACCGGGGAGCAGCGTCGGGTGACCAGTGTCCTTTCGCCGGGCGATGTCGTGGAGGTGTGTCTGGAGGCGGGACAGAAGTCTTCAGATCATCTGGTGCTGTCGGAGAAGCCGGTGGAGATTCTGTATGAGGACGGGGACATTTGCATCGTGAATAAACCGGCGGGGGTGGCGACGCATCCTGGCGGCGGCTGTTATGGGGATACGGTGGCCAACCGGCTGATGTATTATTTCCATAATAAAGGGGAGTCTCTGCGTATCCGCCCGGTGGGAAGGCTGGATCGGGAGACCTCCGGCGTGCTGCTGTTCGCGAAGAATCAGGCGGCGGCCGGGCGGCTGGTGCGACAGCGGGAGAGGAAAATCCTGCGCAAGGAATATCTGGCGCTGGCGGAAGGACAGTTTGGGGAAGATGAAATTCGCTCCCTAAGTTCTGGTCTGTCGGAAGGAAGAGCTTCTGATGCGGAGTGGACGATCTCGGTTCCTCTGGGTCGCGATCCGGAGAATCCCTGCCGCGCCAGCTGTACGCCGGAGGGGAAGACGGCCGTGACGCATGGCCGGATTCTTCAGGAGTATGCGGGATATACGGCGTTGGCGGTGCGTCTGGATACGGGTCGCATGCACCAGATTCGCGCTCATATGGCGTATCTCGGTCATCCGCTGTTGGGTGATGAGCTGTATGGCGGCTCCCGGAAGCTCATCGGACGGGCGGCACTTCATGCGCGGCGTCTGACGCTGCGGCAGCCATTTACCGGGGAGCTTCTTACCGTGGAGGCTCCGCTGCCGGAGGATATGGAGAAATTACTGTGAGATCGCAAAGCATCTGGCGGGAATCATATCAGGCGTATGTTTCCCGCCTTTTTTGTGTTGAATTGAGAAAATAACCGTGGGATTCCTGGCTCTATTACACGCATCAGGAAAGCCGGCTTCAGTATTCGGTCCTGACGGCGATGGAACGTCATTATAGCGGAGCCGGGAGCGGCTGGGGTGATGCATTCGAGACGTTGTACACCCAGTTTTATTTCGAAGTGGAATAGGATCATGCGGAGGCTCCGGAGAAAGAGGGGCGGCGGAGGATTCCGCCGCCTGTTTCAGCGGAAACAGACGCGAAATTGTAAAAGAAAGTTCATACTTTTGACTGTTCATCGACTTTATTCAGGGAAATATTTGTGTTAGAATAGGAGCCGTCAGGGAAAGGAATACGGCTGATTCAGAAGGGGAAGAGATGTGGCCCCTTCACCAGGGAGATTTCAATGAACAAAACGGAAGACAGGAGGACGGAGAACTGCCGTTCAGAAAAGGGCGAAGCGAACAAGGTACAGGGACAGCACAGAAGAAATTCGAAAGCAGGTGCGGCGCAGCGAAGCCGGAGACGCATGATTATCTGCGTGGTGATCGCCATGGTACTGGTGCTTGCCCTTTTTTTGTATATACTGGGAGAGAGATATTTCCGGACGCATTATGTCTGGGGAACGACCGTCAACGGAGACAGTGTGGCCGGGATGACCGTGGAGGAGGTGCAGGCCTCCCTCCTCAGCGAGATTGATGACTACACGCTGGTCATCACGGAGAGGACAGGGGACGGAGGAACGACGGAGGAGACGATCACCGGGGCGGAGATCGGGCTGACTCTGACGTTTGACGATTCACTGGAAGAGGCTCTGGAGGCGCAGGCCGACGGCGGCTGGCTGATGAGTCTGGGGACGAAGACGGAGCTGGAGATTTCCACAATGGTGGAATACAATGAGACGGCCTGGGAGCAGAAAATGGATTCCCTTCAGTGTTTTCAGGATGATTTCGTGACGAAGCCGGAGGACGCGTATCTGTCAGAGTATCAGGAAGGCGTCGGATATGAGATCGTGGAGGCCGTCGCGGGCAATCAGACGAATCAGTCGAAGGTGATCGAGATTCTGGCGGAGGCAGTGCTGAACCTGGAGGAGACCATTACCCTGGAG
>JAJQCB010000021.1 GCA_021203005.1 Clostridiales bacterium
CATTTGCAGGGAACCCCGATTACATCTTTCAGTATGGGAGTTCTGAATAGTTACATAAATTTTAATAAAGAAGCTGTCAACAGTTGGTTTTATTATATCATAGAATCTTCATATAAGCCATCATAAAACACTTTCAGCCTCTTCGTTTATCTAATGTTGTTCCGCATTCTCCGCCCATATCTGCCGACCGATCGAGCCATTCGCAGCTTCCTCCGGTACGATTTTGATCACGATATTTTCGATATCGCCTGACAGTGTTACCCTCCGACCCTTGTATCTGCCTATATTACGGTCATATACGGTTGCCGCGGTAATTGCTTCCCTCACGGCATCCTTGACGCCTCTGGCACCATAATTGCTATGCTGTTCCTTAAACTGAACCATTAATTCTTCATCCATGTGCTCCAGTTCCATCTCGTAGTTCTGAAGTTCCTCCACAACAAATTTGCTGACGATATCAGTAAGGGCATCTGCAGGTAGTTCACGAAACGCCAGACAATTCGTGATCTTGCCGGCAATTTCCGGATGGCCGCAGGCTCTGGCCAGTGTGTTCCTGCAGATTTCCTTCTTTCGAAAGGCAGAGGCTTCATCATAAGCTTTCATATCTACCGCAATATTGCTTGTAATGATAAAGATCACATGACTCAGATCAATATCAGAAGAATTATCCGCCAGATGAACCACTCCACTGGAAAAGCATTCCATCAATCCGGTATAAATGCGGTCTGTTGCCTTCTCAATTTCATCCATGAGATATACCTGGTATGGATTGGAACGCACGGGTTCGAACACTGTAGGATCCTTATAGCCTACATATGAAGGCGGAGAACCAAAAAATCTGTTCACCGAATGTTCACCAATAAATTCGTTGAGCGCAATCTGGTGAAAGCCATAAGTCTGCCCTGTCAGCTTTTCTAAAATTTTTGGCAGAGCCTTGCCAACCTCTGTTTTTCCTACTCCGGTCGGTCCAAAGAGAACGATAACCTCAACCTCTGGCTGTTTTCTGCGGAGATTTGCCGAAATCAGTTCACTGATCTTTTTGATAGCCTCATCCTGGCCGTAGATACCACGCATTAATTCCGCAGCAAGTTCATCCGGCCAGACAGTTTTTGTCCTTTTTTTCTGTTCAAGTTTCCGAACTTTGTCCTTCTCTACGATTCCCTTTTGCTCAATCATATATGACCTTGCAGGCACTTTATCTCTATGTGAAAAGTCTTTTTCATCAGGACTTTCACGAAGAAACTTCTCTTCTTCCTTCACATTGTAATTCCATACCTGCTCTGTGTTGCAAATAGTTACTGTTCCTCCATCCTCTTCCGGCTTGAATTCGATGATCATATCAACTTGAATATTCTGCGGCAATCTGACACATCCTGCGGCAACGCAAGTTTTGTCGGCAAAGTTAATATGATAAATCTCCATATCTTTTTTCCCATTGATACCCCCGAGCATTTTCTTCAGCCCGCTTTTTCCGTTCATCCGGATGACAGGAGTTATATGAACACGGTCACCATCAAAGCCAATTACAATATAGTCCTTGTCAGTATACCTCATGCAATATCCTCCGTTCGTTTTGATAAGTCTACTCTATCAGGCAGCAGATATTTCATCATCTGCATACTTAAGCAACAGTTGAAACAGCCATCAAAATCCCGTTTCCTTGTCATACTGACTGCATCTACAGATATTCACAGAGCAGTTTTACATTTGTCCTTTCGAACTCATTGAATTCTCTTACGATTTCCTCATCCGTCTTTCCGGATATGGGGTCATACCAGTCCTGCTCGCTGAAATAATTAATATTCTCCTGTGTATGAAACTCACGTCCATGTCTGGCATAGATTCCATTGATGATCAGCTGTATTTCATCATGACTATAGTTTTCAATATCTGATGCCTCCAGACACCGTTCGGCACTTTCCTGCATCAGATATGCCACAGAAACTGAACGCTCTTTTAAAACGGCTGCTTCTGCCACAACGGTATCTGTCTCCCGATTTTCCACCATATCAGATACCTCCTGTGCCTGCTGCGCCTTCATATAATTCGTTATGGCCTGCTCTTCCAAAGAAACATGGGAACAATTATAGATAAATGCCCCGATAAACGACACAATCACAGCGCTGGCAATGACAGCCTTCCATGAAAATCCAGTGTGGACTGTAGCGCTTACTGTACTGGTTGTATTCATTGGATTTGCTATCGCCTGATCGATCTGGGCTCTTCGGTCTGCCTCTTCCTGTGAGACATTGTCCAGCATAGTCCTCCCTGTCCGGTCGTCTTTATAATATCGTTTTCCATTGATCAAAACGTAACTCATGTGTGATACCTCCCAGACTTTTTATGTTTTACTCCGCAGCAGGGACACGACTCATTTTTCTGCACCGGACCGGACCTCCAGGTCAGTGGCCTGCGCTCGCCCTCCTTACCAAACAGATGCATATAGGGATTGACTTCCTGAACCACCGGATAATTAAGCAGTACTGTACACTGGTTAATATACGGAAGCAGCTTCGGCTCATAGTCTTTTTCATTCTCCATCAGAAGATCAATGGCCAGTTTTGCCTCAAAGATTGCCGTAAGCTGAATGTCCAGGTACATCCCCGGCTGAGAATGAAGCTTCTCAAGTTCTCTCTCCGTTGCATAGAATCGTCTTCGCACTGCCTGGTTGCTGTAATCTACACCTTTATCCTCACCATAAGCGCAAGTGTAACATGCCATCCCGGAATCAGGTTTATAATAAAAAATCTCACCCGTACTCGCCTTCGGCCCACATCCGGCATCGACCATCGGGATATGATATCTGTCCGCCAGCTCATTACAGACATATCCGCAATGACGATTATCTGCACAACTGAGGATAATGGAATCCTTCCCAATAAGCTTATCAAGTTCAGCAGGATCAACATGCTGAATCAGATCTCTGAAAGTATAGACTTTACAGTATGGATTGATGTCTGCAGCTCTTTCTGCAAAACAATCAACTTTATATCGCCCAACATCATGGATACCGCACTCATGACGACATACATTGTGATAGGCAAAAATGTCATCGTCTGCGACGATCAGCAAACCAATTCCCGCTCTTACCAGTTCCAGACCGGCCTTAAATCCCCCAGATCCGATGCCCGAGATAATTGCCTGTTTTGCTGTCATCCTGTCCTTTTCTACAATCCCAGCGTTTCTGGAAAAAGCATCCTGCTGACAGGAGTAAAACTCGATATGGATTTCTGCCACCGCATTATCTCTCATGGAGATTTCCGCCTGATCATCGTTCCAGATAATAGAAATGTCAAACTTGTCAACGATTCCTCTTTCCATATGTTCTTTTCTGATCGCAGCGCCTAATGCTTTTACATCCGTTCTGACGCTATAAAGTTCCTCCGGGACGATATTATAGATTTTGGTTTCCGGGTGATAGTACCCCTTCAGTTCTCCCTCGTAACGCTGTTTTCTGTAATCTTCTGGAATCATGACCGTGTATGGCCTGAGTATCTCCTGCATCTTTTCAAAGTCCGAGAAAGCCTCCTCAAACGCACTGTTTTCTTCCGTATTATCTACGAAATTGTCTCCACTTGACGTCCTGTTAACGGATTCTGCTTCTGCAGATACCATTGCTACCTGCATGATTTTTTCTGCTCTGTTGTCCATAGTTTTTCTCTCCTCCCGATGCCCCTTAACAGTCCAACGAATTTTGAACATATCGATCCTTTTGCTTCGCTTTCTTCAGTCGGTCTGCACCAGGTTTTTCTGAATCCCTTAAGTGTGACCTCATTGCGCTCTACGGTTTCTTTGAGTTTATGCAGGTCAATACGCGGCATAGCTGTCCTGACCGCTTTATCATTAATTTCATAACCGGCTTCCGTCTCACCTCCGTCCTCATCGATATACCAGAACCTGATCCTGAACTCAGGATCAATAAAGAGGAGTCCGTTTACCACACCGCCATACTGTTGTGCCAGTTTGATATTTGCCGGACGATCGCCTGCGCTGAAGCGCAGGCAACCATCCGGATGTCTGTGAACCTGTGACACGGTCAGTTGGCCATTCGAGAAATCATAATATTCGGAAAGCCTGGTGGCCAGATGATCTGCATACGCATGATCCTTCTCACACATGGTCGGCGTATAAGTAGCATTGATTCCGCTATCCGCCACCATGTCGAAGTAAAAGTCATTACCGATACGAATCCCTGGCATCTGGATAATACTCTCATTCCCGGGATGCCTGCCCGCTTCGAGCAGCATCCCCCTATATGTATTATGGGTAATATAAACATGATACTTTTCTTTACACCGAAACATAGGTACCTCCGTTATCTGTCTCGATCTACGCCGGTCTTCTCCCATACACAATATACGTCAATCCAGCGGAGCACTCTGGTCATAGCCGTATAGCCATTAACCGAAGCCGGATCCGTGGATCTTACCTGACAGATATATGGCAGTCCCATCGCGGAATCAGAGATCAGATGATGGAACCCCGGCTTCAGCTTTGTCATAGGATACACTTTGATTGACCCACCAAAGAGACCGTCAGCATCCCTTCCCGGATGGTCGTGCTCATATACAACATGGAATATAAACGTTCTCCAACGTTGATCCGGTGCCGGCTTAACCGGCAGCGTCACATCCACGCAGAATCTATGTTTATTGTCATAAATAAACATCATCTTCATATTCGGATGGTTATATTCACGCATAAATCTCAGGAAGGCATCCTTTTCAAATCTCAGCAGTGCGCCGTTCTCTTTTTCGTACCAGTACATTCCAGCCCCTCCTCAACAGGCGTAATTCTTCTCAGGTGCGGTATTGATCACCGGGGTGTTGGAATTCTCTGCCTGACTGGCCGGCACCACCTCACCATTGCGAAATACAAACGCCTCAACGTCCGCCATCCCGTTGGCCTGATCCTCCAGCTGGCCATAGTTTTTACTTTTACTGGTTCTGATCATATCCATATGCTTCTCCTCCTTGTCACAAACCATATGATCCTTAAAGTTGCGATTCACTACCATTTTATCCATTTGTAATCCTCCTTCTATCTAAATAAAGACCTGGTTAAGTAACCTATGGTAAATACCATAATCACGATCGGTATAATCGCGTTGATCCATGCCCAGGTGTTGTTGGCAAATGCCGTCACGATAAACTCTTTATACCTGACACAGCTGACAACTACCAGCAATGCACCTACTATAATCCAACCGATGAGGAACCGTTTAATCACCGTCCACACGGTTACTGCCTGATCATCCATATCTGTCACCACCTCCAAAAGCTTCTGTGCAGTTTCCACCTTATCCGCACAACAAAACAAACAACCGCCAGTATTGCAACCAGGATCAGGAAACCAGACGATAACAGATTTGCCATAAAAATGGCGATTCGCGCTGTCACTGCCCCAAAATTGGCAATGATACCGATTGCTGCCAGCACAGATATCGTGGAGCAGATGATCCATGTGAGCGTCACGCCCGACATAGTCCTGACTCCTGTCCCACGGTAGCTTTCCTGTTCAAAGATGTTTTCTGTACGTCTCATATGCGTTCCACCTCCTTCGGTCCTGTATCCGTATATGGTGTCATTACCGGACTTCCTGCCACTGCCGGCAGGAAATCCGATGTGTGAATTAGAAAGACATTGGTATTCGCCGTAGTCTTAACAGCAAGGTAATTAGATGTTCTGCCGAAGATACCCGCTTTCGCATACATGTCCTGACTCCGAACGCGCAGACATTCTTCTGTCTGGCTCTGCCAATGAACAGCATGCTTAAATGATACGAAGATATGCGGGGTATTTCCTGCAACCGGTACCGGATAATGGTACTGATAAGTCCCAAACAGAGCCCGGGAAAGATCATCGGTCACAGCAGGTGTCCCATGATGGAAAAGAACCACATTCGGAAAATCCAGTTCTGCATTTCCATGCATCATCGCTTTTATATTCTGTGATACCATCATCAATTCGATCCTGCTCTGGCGCCGGACTTGCATGAGATATTGCATCAGTTCATCGTTTTCATCCGTAAACTCCATCTCATCAAGGATAATCCGGACTCGCGGCACACGCCTAAGGGTATGGAAGATTTCTTCTTTCAGATAGGAGTTAAAAATACGCTGATTGCCGGAACACACATACATAACCATTCCTGCCACATTTCCTTTTGCTCCCGTCTGAAAATTATACTTTGTGTCGCTTCCTGACGTATATATGTCTTCAAATATCTCCTCAAGGCGTTCGAACACTCTTCGAAGCACGATACCCGACTCATGATTTGCCCGAATATTATCGGCAATCACATTGGAAAGGCCTGACTGCAGGGCAAATTCAGAGATAAAATCATCGTCCTCATTCAAAAGCTTTACAATGGCCGGTAAAGATACCGGATATTTTGCTGCCACCACGTTCAACACTGCCGCAGCATAAATCATGACCGAGTCTGTCAGAATGCCATATCCCATCTCTTCTGCTGTCATACAGACAAAGCGAAGCATCTGCTGTGCGGACATCCCGTAAAAAGGATGATAGTTCCTGTCCGCAGGGTATGATATCATGACGCAATTGATCTCTTGCGAATCTCTTTTCTGCCGGATGGCCGACATCAGATCCAGATGACTGGTCAGGAGAATTGTCGGCATATCACTTCTTTCCAGGCCGCTGCGAAACAGGTCGAGCACCATCTCCCTGTTCCTCGCCTCACCTCCGGTAATTAAAAGGTCTCCCTGAATCTTTCTGAAAAAGGAGGCGCTGTCTACACGTCCTTCCAGCACATGTCTTGCTGCATTCAATCGTGTACACTCGTTCATGATCATTCTTTTATTACTTATAAAATCACCTGTCCCTTTCCGCCTGGATCTTCCGCAATTCTGATTTCCTGGCGCCCAGCAGTATCAATACCTCGAAGGGTTCTTCTTATTCCATCACCGATATAAAGGCAAAGTAAACAGAAATGGATTTTCTCCCGCCAGTGATACTACCGCCTTACCATTCTTCAGTTTCAGGATATTCCAGTCTTCTACCGTATGGCCTGCCCTCTGAATGTTAATATTTTGCTGCTGTGCGGAAAAGCTGAAATTTTGGTAGTTCTCTCCGAGCCGGTTAATCACAAACTGTCTTGTATCGTAATCATTTGTTTTAAACACTACCATATTCTGAAATGAAGACAAGATATTCTTTGCGCCGGATTCTCCGTACTGCTCTTCAAGACCACAAGTATTCTGAAGACCACACATCACCCGGACTCCCTGTGAACGTCCAAAGTTAAGGCTGTCTGAAAGATGCTCGAGTCTCGGAAGAAGAAGCATCTCATCCAACAGAAAATATTTATTGGTCTTTATCTGCTGTCTTCCCCCTAATGCGTTCGCAAAGGCACGATCAATGAGAATCGCATACATAGGTGCAAGAAGCTGGCCTTTACGGAGATCATATTCGATAAAAACCACTTTCTTTTTTCCACTGCACATAATATCTCTCATGGAAAACTCTCTTGCGGGATCAGCTTGGGCAAATGGCCCCACAAACATCCTCTTTAGCATTGATCCAACGTAACTGTTGACGCCCTGAGTCTGATTCCCCTTTCCTGAAATATAA
The DNA here is from genome assembly GCA_021203005.1 of Clostridiales bacterium. GTDB lineage: Bacteria > Bacillota > Clostridia > Lachnospirales > Lachnospiraceae > Eubacterium_I. The sequence continues at coordinate 7,593 of JAJQCB010000021.1, forward strand.
TCATTACAGCTACGCTGATCTGACATATAATCCAGGTTTAAAATCTTCTTCAGTTCCTCATTGGTACTATGGCGAAAGAAATTCATCAGCTCCTTGTTATTCAGTTTCGACTGGGCAGAGCGCCAGTAGGTTCTCATGAAATAAATCATAACTGCGGCAATCACCTGTTCCGCCATCGCAGGGAAAACAGGCTGCGTCTCGCTGTTCATAGACTGAAACAGCTGCTCGCAAAGCTCCAGCGCATCCTCGTCACACTCTGGTGTGTAAACCAGTTTACCGTCAATTCCCCGCGGCATTACTTCAGCAAAAATGTTATGAAAAGAAGTAATCTTGCGGTATGTCTCTCCGTTGCCAATCACAACCTTCTCGTTATCCGGGATCCTGCCACCAAAGGTTTCCAGGTAATCTCCCTTGGTATCAAAGATAACGATCACATCCGTCGGCTGCATTGTGGCAAGCAGACGATCCAGTGTCATGTTGAAGAAATTGGTCTTACCAGTGCCCGGTGCGCCGATAGCAAGGAGGCCATATGCCAGCGTATCTTTGTCTATTCCAAAAATCTTCCGACTCTCCGGATCCTGAAATGCCACAAACGGGCTTCTGGAGCTATCTGCTGTCCATGTGGGAACTATAGCGGCTCCAAGGCTCTGCCCTAAAATCGTCTTCGTGTATATGCCGTCATTTTTCTCGTTGTTACCGTCTGCCCGGATCCTCTTCTGTCCGAAATCATACGCCATACACCTTCTCCTCTCCCTAAATATCCATGCCGCCATCGACGCCATCATCAACACTTTCTCCTTCATTCGTGCTCATATTTGCGCCATTCTGCATATCCTTTATTTCTTCCTTTGCCGAACAATTATTTGCCTGTGTGATCTGCTGCTGAAGGCTGTTGTATGTTGCAATCATCTCAGCTTTCACTGCTGTTTCTGTGTTTTTATCCACCGGAACATTGGTGCCAAAATACTGGTTCTGAAGGACTTGATTAAGATCCCGTTCAAAATCCGGATTTTGAAACCGTTCGATTGCTTCTCGTTCCATCATCTCATAACCGGTTGCTGCCACTGATTTGCCATAAGCTTCAAACGACGGCTCAGTACCGTACCTTTCCGCAAGGTCGCTCAGAATTGCTGCTGTCTTCTCCTCCGAAAAGAGGAAAGCGTCCCGCTCTGTCGACTGGAAGTAATAACAATAATACCCATTAGCCGTCTCGTCAGTCAGATACTGGCTGCCAAGCTGATATCTTCCATCCTGCAGCACCACACTGGCAGTAAAACCATTTGCCTGATATTCTGCTGTTTTCTGCGCATCGTCAATGATTATCGTCCCATCGATGACCTGATCCTGAAAACAATGTGTATTTTCATGCAAAACCGTATTTAAAGACTGAATATTATAATCCCCGATGGCATGGTGAACAGTCTGTCCGTTATATACGAAGGTCTGTACTCCACTGACAGCCATATCCCGGTTCACATGGATCACTCCATTCACTGCATTCCCGCTCTCATTTGCCGCCAGATTCGCGAAGCGCACTTCCGGCGCGCCAATCTCGCCTTTTTCAAGAGCATCGCGGTTCACGCTCTCCTGCAGCAGTTCCAGTTTCTCGTTCTCCTCAAGCCTGCTGTAAATGGATTCGCGGAACATCGAATAGAGATGATCATTGCTTAGATTCCCATACCGGGTGGGATGTACTCCATATGCTCCCATCCCGGACTACCTCCGCATATTCCATATTTTCCGTTCAGCAATTTCAATATTGCCTTTTTCCAGTTCAATCATAATCTCCAGAGCTCTCAGGAAATCCCTGCTGTTCCAGATAGCCAAAATCATCGGCAGTGAATAATTGCCAATGTAAATGTCTGTCAGTTTCTGCCTTTTTGACCATTCCTCCACATTCTGAGTCAATTTCACAGGACACATTTCCATCACCTGCATCGCCTTATCCTGTGCAGACTCCTGTGTCAATCCATATTCCTGGCGGATTCTCTCCGACAGCCCTGTCACATCATATATTTTCATATCATCTTGCTCCCTTCTGTCCGACTATTTGTCGAACGTTTACTTTCGTACAGATATGGACGGCGGCAATGCGACAATCACCTCCTTATGCTACCATTTTCATATCGTTCCGGAAAGAACGCAGGATATCCTGTACAATGTAAGTATATCATAGCGATATTCTTTCTGGCTGGAGGGGGGATATAAAATCAGTTGAAGGCAACCACCGAACGAAAAGTCCGAGTTAGGAACCAATTCATTGGCTGATCTCATATAACTCTTTACTTTATTATTGTACATCATAACGGAATCCTCCTTTAAAAGAGGGAACTTAAGAAAGACCCGGAAGAGCAATTGTCACTCCTCCGGGTCTCCCGGCGATCATGTTCGGTTATCGGCTGAATTCCTTTCGGTCTTTCGGCAACACCTTGCTGTATATTCCGGAAAAATCTTCTCAATAACCTGAGTAATATGGTTTACAGGTGCAACCTCACACGAATATTGCCTTAATTTATCCTTATCCAGATATTCGTAGTTCTGTGCCGGGACAAATACGATGCGACAGCCAGAGTCACTTGCTGCCTGAAGCTTTTCATACACGCCTCCTACAGCAAACACGCCTCCCGTAAGCGAGATTTCCCCTGTATATGCAACATCATAGTTGTCCTTGATCTTAAGCGGTTTCTCGATAGCTGCGCTAAAGATACTCATAAAAAGAGCCACTCCGGCTGACGGACCATCTTTAGGAACAGAGCCTTCGCCAAAATGCACATGAATATGTTTACCTTTAAGCAGTTTCGGAAACATCTTCTTAATGCAAGTAACAGCGATCTTAACCGAATCTGTTGCAGACTCTCTGGGAAGCCCAGTCATTTCAAGAGTTTCATCTCCGTCAACAAGAACAGTTTCAATGGCAAAGGTGCTCCCCATATTTCCGTTGATTACTCCTAATGCTCTGGAAATTCCAGGCTGATTTCCGTCTTCCGGGAAATTACCTCTCGGAATGGGCTCCTCACCGAGACATCTTCTCACATCGTCTTTGCTGATATTAACAGTGGTAGAATTCTCCTCCCCGGCTTGCTCCAGCAGCTTACTGCTTACAATCCGCTGCATTGCCTTTTCAGCATCCCTGACACCAAAAGATGTACAATATGCTTCTAAGAGATATGTGCAGGCACTATCCTCAATTGATACTGAGACGCTGCTTGCAACGTAGCTCTTCTCAATCTTCGGGATGATGTAATCTGACACAATTTCCGCTTTCTCTTTACGGCTGTAGCCATCAACATTGACAACGATGAAACGGTCTCTAATTACTGCAGGAACATTACCCCACTCGTTAGCAGTGGCAATAAAAATTGACGTGCGGAAGTCAACTGGCACGCTCAGAAAATTATCTGTAAATTCACGATCCAACAGATCCAGAAGTACGGTTGCGATTTCAGGTTTGATCTTATCAATCTCATCAAGCTGAAATACCGTTTTTAACGATCCTGCTTTCCTGAGTCCTTTCATTATTCTTCCTGGTTCACTTCCGACATAGGTAGAAGAAAAGCCTTTTAATTCCCTTGCGTCATCAATTCCGTTCAATGGGATTTTTACAAAATGGTACCCTATTGCTTCTGCAATATTCCTGGCGATAGTACTCTTTCCGATACCAAATCCACCACACAAAGCGAGATTCGAATTAAGGATCGTCCCCTGAAGAAATGCCGTATGGTAGAAAAGAGTTGCCTCTTTAATCACTTTATCCATTCCATACAGGTTTTCGTGCAGCTTGTCTGAAAAAAGAACAGGGTCAAACCCGTCCTTGAATACTCCTTCCTCATTTCTACATGAGAGCAGATATTCCAAACACTGGCGCTTCTTATCTTCACCAAAAGAACCTTCATTTGATCTGACATTCTCCTTCATCTCAGATAAACAACGTTTAATCTCATTAGCAACTGCATCAGAATATTCATTTCTATGGCGATTAAAGAAGATTGCCTGAGTTTCTCTTACCAGAGGTGAAAGTATCTCATTGACTATTTTTATTGTAAGATTCTTGTACGCCTTCTGATTCTCAGAGCTGATAGTTCTTCGAATAATTTTATCGATATTGTGCTGAAGGTCTCTTGCTCCACCATCCTCACAATAATCTGTAATAATATGCTGAAGTACTTCATCACTGAAGCAAAGATCTTTATCCTTCAAGCCAAAATTCTTAAGCAACTGTGGAATAATGAACTTTCTGGCAATAACCATCTTATCCTCTACCGAATAGTCTTCCAGCATGATAATAGCGTTAAATCTATTTTTGATTGGTTCCGGAATATTCCTTACACTATTGGCAGTTGCAATAAAAATCGTATTTTCAGTAGAAATCCCACAACCCAGGAACTTATCTTCGTGTTCGCCCAGAAGAATCCGGTAAAGAACATTCATCGGATCGCCTTCTTTAGATTGGCCATTCATTTTATCAGCTTCGTCGAAACCAATAACCATCTCAGAGGTACCATGCGATGCAAACACCTTGATTAGTCTTCCTGCATCTGCGTTATCATAACCAGAATCAAGTCCCTCCAACTCTAAAGGGCAGGACATGCCATTAAGAGGAATAATCTCTGAAGGAATGTTACACACATCAGCAATCGCCTTCATAATAGACGTCTTGCCAACACCCGGCCCGCCAACAAGAAGAATGTTAAACCCCCTCCTCCCCGCTCTCTCATTAGAAACAAGAACGTCAATCAGCTGTTGCTTAGGCAGGTTCATTTTGTAGAATCTGCTATCCAGAAACTTCTGGAGCTCCTTCTTCGACACAGATCTTCTGCCCTTATAAGTGGGAGCGATTCTGGAAAGATAACTCAGCTTCTGATCCGTCTTATGCTTAGAAGAATTTGAATCACGGAACATTGCTTCATAGGCTCTCTGTGTTTCAAGCGGATATGTCTCCTTGCTCAGGGCATACTTAAGCAGCTGTTCCTGTTTTGAATCAAACAGAATGTCGTCACTGGCATCGTACCTGCTATATTTTCTGCCACGAAGCTGATTTAATATATACTCACGCTTACCTGGAGTGTCTTTAAACAACCGGAAAAAGTTTTTGATCGCATTTGCTCTGCCATAAACGCTCTTCACCTGCTCAAAAATCCATTTCTCCTCTAATCTGATGATTGTTACGGCAATATTAACCGGGCGATCTTCCGCCTTGATTCCGATTATACTCAGCTGATCACCAATCTGTATAATGTTTTCTTTTCCCGCCTCCTCAGTAATGGAGGCGCTATACATAGTATTCTGCACAGGCATAATGGACTCGATACCATCCTGAGTTCTGAGGGCAATTGTGCCCTCAGTCTCATTATAATCCTCGTAGATACCATCAATTTCTACGATGTTGTCCCGGATTTCCTTAGGTGCAGGGATCTCATAACTGTTACCTGTACCTCTGATGTGAAAATGTTCTAAAGGTCCACTCGCAGTCCCGATATTAAACCTGCTTCCCACCATCTCTCTTGCTACATCAATCGATATATTCTTACTCATCTTCGTTTCCTCCAACCACTTTCGGATCTTTGTTTTCATCTCTTCTGGCAAACATAGAAAGCATGCTGGCAGGCTTTTCAGACATATCATTTGAATCCTCTTCATCATTCTCTTCAGCCTGTGCCTTCATACGCATAAATCCCTCGAAACCCGGAATTGTCGTTCTTCCCCTCAAACTACGCATGATGTTGGATCTTATATCCTCGTCATCAGAAGCGCAATCATCCTCTTTACTTTCGTCCCTGTCTTCCTTTCCGAACAAATCTGTAATATCCGAAATGTTGCCTAACTTTAATGATTTTGTTCCATAGCTTACGTTGTCATCATCAAAATCTCCGTTAACAGTTTCGAGGGCCATCTCCAGGAGTTTTTTGTAAAGCTTCCTGTCTTCGCCTGACACCATTCCTACCGCCAAATGTGATACCTTCGTATAGATTTCCAGTGCTGGACGAATAAGTGATGCCAGGTTCACCCAAAAGTACTTGTCGTTAAAGTATGCAGGATCCTCCAACATGTATGAATACCTCATCGTCAGTTCACCATTATCAATGTCAAGATTCAGGAGAGCAAATGCCTTGATTTCATTAAATCCCGCCATGAACATGCACATGAGAGGGAATGCATTGGACTGCACTCGGAACGGAAAGCTCAGTTTGAAAATTACCTTTCCATTCTGGAGAATAATATGAATCTCGAAAGGCTTATTATCTATGCCAAAGCCAAGTCTGACATGCTTAGGCTCATCTTCTTCATACGAATACTTAAGCTCATGCTCATCAAGAACATGTCGAATCTTGTCCATGATCACCTTTTCCTTCGGGGACACCTCATTAAGATGTTTGATCATCCTGTCAATTTCGACCTTAAGCTCTTCGATTTCCATTTCCACACCATCATGATCTGTCTCCTCAGATACCTTCATTCCCTTTAATTCTTTTTCATTCATCGTCGTATTCTCCTTTTGCTTTTGATAAGTGGTGGCGGTGTCTTGCAAGGCTGCTTAATACCGTTTCCCTTTGACACTTTCAGCATACCATACTCTTTTCTCTCAACATTAAGGAGGGAAAAAGGGAAATCCCAGAAAAATCAATAGCCTTCTTCTGGGATTTCTAAAATAATGACACTTGGCTCTTAAATTTTGAGCCGCGTTAATTACAACTTACTAAACCTCAAGACTCTGAATGATCTCCATCGCGGCATCGCTGTTATAATCCAGCAGTTTCACTGACCGATTTAATACCGCATGTTCATCTAGATTGCCCTCAGGATCTCGATCTTCGACATATAGACAGGAACTCCAACCACAGCCGATTATCATAATACGTGACTCATCAATTCCCGCCTTTTCCACCAGAAGAGAGCGAATTGCCTGCGATCTCTTCTCTGAGAAAGCAATGCACGACGTTTGCTCTCCCGCCGAGGTGGTTGTTCCGCAGACTAGTAACAAGAACTCCGGATGTGTCTTCATATAGGATACTACATAGGAAAGGGATTCCATTGCAGCCTCCGGATTTGCAATTTCGGTTGAATCTGGCAGAAATGAAACACTCTGCTCATCAAAGGTCAGGATCCCTCCATCAGCAAATGTTTCTATAAGTATCTTTTCTTTTTCCGTTTCTTCTACCTCCTCAAAGTCGACAACCTTAGCTGACAGACCCGATTGCGTTCCTTCTGTTTTCACCGCTGAGACATGACAATTAAAAGCATACGTGCCGTTCAATGGAGTATTTTCCATAAAAGTTACATCATCTGCTCCCATATTTGTAAACCATGTCTTATAAAACTCCTTTAAGACTTTTCTTTCCTTCTCGTTCAACGGATCCTGTTCTGAACCAGCAACGTCACCACAGCAATACCAGATAACACTGATCCCTGACAGGTCAAGGTCCATGTTTTCAGCAAGATATGCAGTCGAGGCGTCCACATCCAATACAGACACGGGTACTTTTACCATGTTTATCAGGCCTGTCGTTGATAAGCCGGATCCATAATACACCAGCAGGTTCTTCCTTCCATCCACCTCGTTTGTACGGATTTTTCTGACCGCAAGCGACGTTGCCGCTGCTATATCCACCTCATCCGAATCTGGACATGCGGCATTCAACTGCCCGATAATGTCAGCAGCCACAGAGCTTTTCGCTCTCTCAATCATATCTTCGCTGTATCCTCTGTCACTAAAATCGGGTATCATGCCCTCACAGATAATACTAGGCGTCGCATCAGCAATAATACCGCTATACGTGCTTCCAGCTGCTTGTGGCAACATTGTAAGTTCTTTTATTCCTGCTGTATCCAGAACCGGGTTGTTGTTCGCTATGGCAGCGACAAAAGATACATTATAGGCTTCTTCCACCGGATCCTCAGACGGCTTACATCCACCACAAATAAGAATAATCGTAATAATTACCAACACCAACCAAATCTTCTTCGTTGTTTTCTTCATTATACTGCCTCCTTCAGTTCTCTTCCTTCACAGGAAATCATGGTCTTCATCATTTTCTCCACTTTATCTTCACTAGCTGCTTTCGCCTCCTCACCAAAGTTCGTCTTAAGAAGGCTCTTCGCTGACTCTGACATCGAGTTTAAATATGAGGCATCCTGCTGATGTAACGCTAGAAGATGCCGGACATACAGTTTCAACCCCTTTTTCAGTGCCTCGATGTTCTTCTCAGCAACGATTTGCAACTTTCCATCACAGATCAGCGGATCAACAGCATTCTCGAGAGAGGTAAGTTCTGCTTCCAGCTGGGTGTATACCTTCTCATCTCGTTTCTGTTCTGTTTTTAACATTCTGCATTCTTTTTCTATACGATAACCTTCATCATAAGAGAAGAAAAAAGACATCGTGCCTGTTACAGCTGTCGCCAGACCGCTGATAATAGCCAGAGAATACTCAGCTACTGTGTACGTATCTTTGCCGATAAAATCACCAGCCGCGTTGAAGTTACCGTAAGTAAGACCCATGGATCCCAGACGGATTGCAAGGCTACCTACCACACTGATAGAAAACAAGAACGCAAAGACAAATACAAATGTGCGAAACATAAGTGTACGCTTTGAATTTGTCGATAACAAACTACCCAGCGCGTACATCGTTCCATCAGACATCAGACAGAGACATATTACAAGAATCCTTAACATATTCATGTTTCCGTAAAGAATATTTTGGATGAACTGTGTGTTCACATAGTAGTCAGCCACAAGCGCGAGTACGGTAATCGGAAGCCCCAGTTGGATCATCCATCTGCCAATTCGTATCGCATACTTGGCATGATGGTCCGCCAGCTCGTCAATTCTCTTCTGGCGCTTCACGCATTCTTCGTCAATCGTCTCCATCCTTTTTTTCAACTCCTGCATTCGAATGATCCTTGCCTTCATGATGTTGTTACCTGACAGTTCATGGAAAGCAACTTCTTCATGATACTTGTTTTTCACAAACTCCATTTCAGCATCCACGTAGGTATCCATGATGTCTCCTACCGTGTACTGATCACTGATCTGAATGAGTGGCGTGAGCTTATTCTCACACTCCGTGTATCTTTCTCTTAAAAAATCTTCTTTCAATACACAATAATCTTCGACAATAAAAGTTGTCAGATCTGCATGCCCATCCTCAGCATTTCTGGGAAGGTAGGCCGGCACATAATCTTCGATGTTTTTTGACCCCAGATTTCCCTTCTTTTTATTAAACATGATTATCCTCCTTCAGAATTTTAGAAACTCTTACCTTCATCTCGTCATGATTTGCATGGTACGAGTTAAACGCCCAATCATATTCAATCTGCGGGATATACCGGTTGAAAACCGGTTTTAAAAGAGCCCCATGTGCGTAAACACACAGGCGTTCTCTGAGAGAAAATCCCGTGGCGGCCAATTCATTCCGGCAGTTCGTTTCCATATTTCCAGTCTCCTCACTGATCTGGACAAGCCGCAGAAGGATTGCTGATCTTCTTGCCTCGTCCCGAACAGCCTGAGACTCTTTTGTGGAGGCAGGAAACGAAACGAGTTCCATAAGGAGAGTTTCTGCTTCAACGCACATGCCGGCAATGTCTTCTTCTAAACCCTCAACCATATCAATACAATATTTGTGGTATAAGTTTAATTTTCCGTTCACATACGCAGAGTTCAGGACACCGGTTTCCGGATCAACTCCGGCAGCCTTCAATCTTCCGTCAAACAACCCATGAATGAAGACAATACATGTCGGGACGTTAAGCCCTCTCATCATCCGTACTTTTTTACTTCTCATACGTATCATCCTCCTTAAGCGTCTGCAGCAAAACCTGTTGCTTTCTACAGTTTCAATAATACCATGCAAATCAGGCCCTAAAGGAGGGGGGGGAACCGCAGACACGCAAAAATCCCGGAAGAGAAATTATATTTCGTAACTCTTCCGAGATTCCTTAAAATGATTCTGTAATTGGTTGTAGCTAATTATGCCTCCATCATCCTCACCAGCACTTCCCCGATATTTCTGATCGACTCTTCACCGAAGATGGTCACAATATTCATCTGGTTTCCTCTGCTCCGCTGCACCTGATTGAGTTCCAGAACCCCTCGATCATTTTTTTCACAGGTGTTTCCTACAAGGACTTTGATTGTCCCAATCCCGAAATGCTCCGCGATACTGTAAAGTTTATGATAATATTCCACATCCAGTTTTTCAACAGCTTTGCATTCCACAATGATCGACCGGAAACCTTTTGTCAGGACAAGATCCAGTTCACTCTTCACCCCATCCTTTTCCCAGTCAAACTCATATCCGCAGGCCACGTCATCGAAATACCCTGTTTTGAGGACCTGATAATATGTGTATATTTTTAAGATTTCTCCGGCTGATGTAAGCAATTTTTTAATCCTCGGGGAAATATAGGCAAAGCTGATCCGGCTCGGATGATCCGCATTCAGAGAAAGTCCTGTGATGAAATGTGTCTCCTGCAGCTTACGCAGCAAAGCATATCCGCTCTCCTGTCGGCCAGTCTTCTCCGGATCCAGATCCACACAGGATACATTGAGATCGTCATAGCGAACCACCGCAAAATCATCCTCTGGGCGAACGGATACGTCTATACTGTAATAACCCATCAGAAAATGCGGCTTTGAAAACAAACGGTTAAATATGGTTTCCAGAGAAGCATCGGCTTTGATCTCAACCCGGCAGTTTTCACTGGTATAACCTGCCACTCCTGAATCTGCACGGACCACCTGATATTCCGCCAGTTTAAAAAGAATATCTTTCACTGTTTTTTGCGCATATGCCGGAAGCAGATAGACCATCGTTTTTATGCCCTGCATTGGGGTCCGGTTCCTCGGAATAACCGCAAGCGGCTCCCGGTTTTTCTCATAATTGCCCAGAATCCTGCATAAATCATTCCAGGTATCCACGCCTTTTTCAAAACAACCATCCGGCAGATAACTGCCTGTATAAATATCCCAGAGCGTCTCATAGTCCTCCGCGAATTCCGGCAGGCTGAACTTATTATTTACTGCATTCATCAGCGAGAACATGTCATTGATACGGATGCAGGAGTTTTCGCGGATATAAGAAAGCTCGTCACAATTGATATGCCTGGTGAATCTCTTATCTCTCCACTCAAATTCAAAATACGGGATTCCATGATGAAGGATCCCCTCCACAAAACGACTGTTTTCCAAAGCAGAAGAAAACAGAACTGTCGAACCGTCGTACAAAGCAGGCCGGTTGTTGTCCAGATATTCAGACAATACCTCAGCAGCGCCATCTTCATCCACACAATTCATAATCGCATAATTTTCAAAAACAGCTTTTTTCCCATCGTTTACTCCGTTTTTCAGCCGATCAAGCGTCTTTCGTAGCCCCTCTTTTTTCTGTTCCGAAAGATCCTGTCGGCAGGCAATTGCCATGGTAACTATGCAATGTACATTTCTCTTGTCGAGATAATTGATAACCGCCGAAATCTTACGTCCCAGTAGTTCCGTCCGGGATTTCTGATCAAAATAATACAGGTAACAGATCCGCTCCGGACTGAGCACAGTCGCGGCGGCAACATTGGCAAATACTGCCTCGTTTCTCCCATTTTCCCTTTTCCCATCCTCAAAAGCCAATGCCAACGACGGTTGAAAATGGTAAGTCAGAATAAATGGGATCTTTTCAATCAGAACCTCGTCGTATGCCTTATAATTCCGGTACAGATTCGCCTCTATTACCGGAAAAAACGCCCTTGAAATCAGCGATAAACGATTCTCAATATTGGATCGGGTTTCTCCATCCAACACGGAAAGTGTATCCTGAAAACTTCTCTCATAATAACCATATTGCTTGGAATAGCTTTCCACTCCGTTCAGAATGTTTTTCAGGCAAAACTGAAACTGCCTGAAAGTACGTTCCACTTTCCTGTCACCATTTGCAATCAGCTGACGAATGGCTTCCAGGTCTTCACCCTGAAGCGGGTTTTCCTTTCTAAATTCATCTGCACGCTTACGAAAACACTGATGAAGCGCCACGGACATCCGGTCCAGTTCATCCAGCTGCGGATCTATCTCCGGATCATCCCATTTGGCGCGGCCATCCGCGGTATATTCTTCTCCCTTTAATGGCGTGGCTTCCGTGCTGAACACAATACAGGGGTGCGTACGCTTCACGGAGTTTTTTACTTTCCCTTCCCACACACACGATTCCAGATTCAGCCTGCCAAACAGATCCCGCGGAGCCTTCCATCCCTCCGTAACCAGGCTAAGTATCCATCTCCGGTGTTCGAGCGCTACCAGTGTATCAAATTTCTTTTTCGCCTCTGCATCATTATCTTTTCGTTTCAGAATCTCTTCCGTAAAGACCGCTGCGGCTTCCATTGGATCCTTTGTACGTATACCAATGCTCGCCAGTTTATACCAGACGGACAACGCAAAGGCAAAGGAGGAAGAATAATTATACTTATCCCCACGAAATTGATTCAGCGTATCATTGACGTCGAGATTAAGTGAACTGCACCAGGAAAGATGTGTGTTGCAAGCCATTCGATCCAGCTCAACGTCCGGCATAATCCGCTCGTTGATGCAAATCGGATAAAGCAACCTTTCTTTGTTTTGACCTCTGCTTTTTCTTATCTTTTCACTGATATAACAAACCGGACATTTCCCCGCTTTTTCTCGTTTCAGGGAAATCTCTGCAAATAGCTTTGCCACCGTATGATTGAACTGATCATTTCCCAGAGCAATAAATATATAATCGCAGGTATGTCGTACCGCCAGCATATGATCCATAATAGCGCAAGCAAGCCGGTAATTTTCTTCCCTGATCTGCTCAGATTTTGCCTGTCTGAACTCAGGCAATAAATCCTCGTTCCCTGTCTCTCTTCCCAAAAGCGGCAGGAAATCTAAAACAGCATATACTTGTCCGCCGCTTTCCTTCAAAGAACCATTGACATTAACAAACCGACTGATATCCGGCCTGAACTGAAGATAAACCTCCCGATCTTCTTCCGGTGAACTGGAAAAAGCAGCAATCGAAAGACTGCAATCTTTCATCTGTCCGGTCTGCAGGCAAAGATCCATAAACTTCTGGCTGTAATTTCCCGAACCGATCACCATAACATTAATTTCGCCCATATCGGTACGCGGCATTTCATACAGTGGGTGATCACACAGCATCTTCTGGATAACGACTGACGGATCGTTAATTCCCTTTTCATCTTTTTCTATGATCTTCAGTTTTTTGTTCTGACCGATGAGTTCCGCACTGACCGCATACTGCTTCGAACGGACTTCCGCCTTCCGCAGGTCTTTCAACAGTTCCATACAACTCCTGTAACGAGCACGCGGATTTCTGGCAAGACACTTCTGCAGAATTCTCACAAGTCTGGACAAAAGCATACTGTCCGAAGTTAATTCTGAATCGGCAATCAGCTCTGAATACCGCACCAGCCGGTTCAGCTCCGGATAATACAAATCGCAATATAATCCATCCGGAATTTCTTTCGAGATAACAATCGCATGAAAAAGCATCGCCCCGATAGAGTAAATATCCGAACGGTTGTCGGCTCTCCCTTTTACTACTTCCGGCGCCCGGTATCCGTCCGTTCCTACAATCCTGGGAACATCACTTTTTATCGAATATACCGTATTAATATCAATTGCTTCTATCTTCGCCGCACTGATTCCAAGATCGCTGTTATATGGCACAAAAAAGTTAGATGGTTTAATATCCAGATGCATCAGACCAACTGTATGCAGCGCCTTAACAAAATCTGTCAAGGCAATCATCATTTGAAGGATATCATTGAGTCTGTAACCGGATTTTTCCCACGGCTCCTTTCTTACTTCAATCAGATATTCGTCAAGCCCAATTCCGAAAGTACCGGCATACCATATATATACTGTCTTCCGAATTAAAGATTCATCCGAACAACCATATAAAATCTCACCACTCTGGATATAATTCTTCAGGAGCTGACTGTCCGGGTTCTCCTGCATCACTTTATTCAACAGTGAATACACTTCCAAATATTCATCACGCATTTTGTCAAATTTACTCTGGTAATTCCCCTCTACAGCCAGCTGGCCATCCTCCTGTCTTCTTAGCGAATAAAGCCACCTGTCATCTCCCTCTACTGCGCTGAGCGGATAAAATTCCTTCAATATCCCGATTTTCCCATCGCTTTCCCTGACCGCTTCATAGCAGATTGTTGATCCGCCTTCTCCCATGACTTTCCGGACCCGGTAGCTTTTTGGCGAACCTCCCTCCGCACAATCCGAAAGCATGATGCGGTGGCCGCTTTTCAAATAAACACGTTTTAAATCTCCCATGCCTGATTCCTTCCTGCTTCTCTCCGAAATATTATCGGAAACATCCTCTGATTTTTTATGTCCATAGTATAACAGGTCACTTCTCGCCTTTATGTACGGGGGGAGATTAATCTCCATACTCAATCAGATACTGATAAAGTGAAAACAATATGTACATATCTATAATATTCTTTTCACTAAGAGTCTGAAATCGTGATTCCTCAAGCCTGTGATTTAACATGTCAAAAAAATCCCTCCTCACTTCCGGAAAACTCTTAGTTTCAAACGCCCCTTCCGTATCGCGCATATACAAGTTTAGATAAAGTGCAATAAATCTGCTGCGAGTCGTCGTTTTTCTATCTAACGGTTCGGCATTTACAACTTCCGTCAGACTCTTAATTGTTTTACCTACTCTCTCATCCAGCCTATCAACAATCTTGCAAAACTCCTTCTCGTTTCCATACTTTTCCCGCAGCAAATCAGAAAACTCCCAGGGGAAAGTCACGCTTTCCGCCCGACTCGCTTCTCTAATAAACTTCTTTGCTTCCTTCTTTGCGAAAGAATCCGTAAAAGCAGTTGCAGAATACAGATTCGCAAACGCCTGCATGGTTTCTTCCTTGTCAATATAATTCAGATCTTCCATAATTCCATCCATCTCATCCTCAACCGTCACTTTTTCAGACGAAACAAGAATCCTTGTCGTGTCGATCGGTGGTATAATCAGGTAATGGTTCACAATAAAGTCCACCAGCAAATCTTCTTCCAATTCAACTACCTGATTGATATAACTTTCCCGGAAAAAACTTGTGTTTTGCCTGTCTTCCGTGTTGTGTAAATTTATTTCTTTATTTTTGGCAGCCCTCCGACACTGTTCAACCTTTTTTTCAGCGCGCTTAATTCTTTCCCCCGGTGTCAAATTCAAACCTTCATGATTCATATAATAAAGATAAATTACTTCAACATAATTTTTATAGTTAATACCTGCTCCGTCCGGCTCCTTTTCATAGCTGCTGACTGTTCGCGGATCGCTGTAACTCTCATCCAGATATCGTATCACATTGTCACAATAATAATCCTCAAACAGATTCTTCTCCATATCTAAGCTCGGATCTATCTCATCAGTCTTATCAAGTTTTACCTTCATTCCAAACATAAAGGCAAAATAATACAAATATACTCTTGTTTTCCCAGAATTTGTTTTGAATCTCCCCTTAGCCAGGTCATCACAGACTTGTAGCAATTTCCAGTCCAATCCCCTATTGGCCATTGCATCACGCACATCTGTTTTATAAAGATCAGCTGCCTTTCCGATTCTGCCTCTCTCGGTCCGGTAAAAGGTATGTTTCATCTGCTCTTTAAAATCATTCTCGAGCGACTTAATCAGTTGCACAAATGATTCGTCTTCCAATAACGTCCTTATTTCTCCTGTTTCTTCAGACTCTGCCATCTCCTGGATGTTTCTGAAAATATTTAAATTTTTATTCTCAGGATCGCATTGCAAATCGTATTCTTTACAAAAAGAATTCAGGTAGTTTCTGGTATCGTCACTGATGATCAGATCACCAAATACGAGATTGTTACCATCCCGATCGGTCACCTCCTGACGCATCATCAGGCTATCTACTCTCCCCATCATAATATCCAAATATTCAGCAGCGCTCAAATCCACCTTAAGATGATCCTCTGAAAAAATACTGTCATCCAGACTTTTTATAATCATATCCACCTGCTCGTCCCCGAGTCCCTGGCCGTTGTATTCTTCATATCTTTTTCTGTCTTCAGGCGGCATTTTCTCAATAGCCCAATCACAGATTGCGCTCGTTCTCATCACCGTCCAGTTCATACCGACACCCTTGATAAATTTTTTCAGGATTACTGTCCTTACCGTGTCATCCTGATATTCCGGAGCCAACCGCCGGACGATTCGTTCCATATAATCTTCGGGACTCGGAACCTTTCTGTAAAGGCTATGAAAAATCTCAGCTAATTCATCCTGCTTTTCCTTTCGCGTCGGTATCTTCCGAAGAACGGCTTCCTGGTACACCTTATCACGCAATAATCTTTCGATATCCACCTCTAATTTTAAAGCATTGCAGACATTTATTAAATCATTTGTCCGAAATTTCCTGTCCGATTTATCTGTACGCTTAACTTCTTTTACTGCCTCTTCCACATCTTCCCTGCAGTAAAATGTTTCCAGCTTTGAAAGCTGCTTTTCCACCGAACTTTCCATAACCTTCGTGTAATTGAAATCTTTCATTTGTCCTGCCTCCTTAAAATTTTACTGTTCTATAAAATACTTAATCTTATCCATCTCAGACAATTCTCTGTCTTCTGTTACCTCTTTCGCATATGCCAGGGATTCTTCCAGCGTTCGTAGTCGGTAAACCACACTCCGGTTTCCATTAATGGACATTACATAATCTCCGCAATAAAAGCTGTTTGGAAGATCCAGGTATCTGGAAAAGCTCCCATCATCCTCCACACGGTAGACATGTTCTGTAAAATCAGTAAAATATCCTATATTCTTTAAACTCTCAAAATTATATTCCTCAATCACAAAAATGTCATCGCTACTATGACATTTCCCATTACTGCTCACGCGCATAGAATCCTCTGCAGCTTTACATTGGTTATTTAAATCCCAACTATAAAGATAACCGGTATCACTTTCAATCAGAAGGTAACGATCATTTTTTATGAACCAAAAATTTGCTTTGGAACCGCTTTTAAAAGGAATCTCCTGAAGTATCTCCATTGTGCTTATGTCTGCAACAACAATTCCATTACCCGGTGCATAATAAGCAATCAAGGAGCCATCATCAGATAAAGCCAAATCCCCTTTGCTGCCCATTCGAAACCATTGATCAGCTACCATTTGTCCACTATCGAGATCCTGAACAAAAAAACCTTCCCCCGAAAATATATCATATGTCTCAATGACAAGATAACGGTCATCGTTTGAAATATATGCGTTTGATATAATGCCATCAACCCCACATATTTTTAAAGACGACTTGTCCAGAACCATGCTTTCCGCTCCTGTTTCAAGATTGATTTTCCATATTTCATTTGTCTCTGAAAGATCAAGGATCTCCAGTTTGTGATGGAAACTGACCAGGTCATCATCAGAATGATAGCCCTCCAGAATATGTGCCTGATCGAGACCGATTTCATAAAGAGTTTCAAATTTTATCGTATCATGCACTCTGATTAATGAGTTTTTGTTTAAATCTCGCCAATATGTAATCAAATAAAACTGATCGGCACATTCAATGGTCCCCAATCCGGAAAAATCGGTTCCTGTCTCTTCTAACAAAATATCTCCTGTATCCACATCCGTAATATAAAGTTTAAATTCATCTGGATCCGAAGAAATGTATATCGAATTGTATGGATAGACCTGTTCATCTCCAAGTGTGATAAAACCAAACTTCCATGCAAAATATTCACCATTGTTCAATACAGTATAATCGGGATCGAAAACCTGCTCAGATAGATAAATTTTATTATCATGCCCTGTACTCATGATTCCCATTTTTTCTACGTCATTCCATATAAATTTTCCATTATCTCCTTCCCTTTCACCATCCTCAGCTGTTATCGAAAGTAATAAATACATACTTCCCTTAGAGAAAGTACTCAAATAGATTGTCCCGTCTTCTACACCTACTGTCAGCCGATCGCAGCTTTCCATGTCAGAAAGATATACGGAGTAAACGCCGATGATATTGCCTGAAAAAGATTTTGTATCAATCACCTCACCAGTGTCCACTCTCAAAACGAGCAGTTGATTTGCAACTGTACAGATAACCCCCTCCATTTTCTGATTATCGATACTTATCTTTTGGGACTCCACTTTATATTCGCCACTTCTGCTCAGCGTGCCAATCCCGTTATAATTCCAAAGTAATTGCAGATCTTTTCCGCTGTAGCATCCGATAGAATAGGTACCAAACATTCCTCCGAAAGATTCCTGGATATCATAGTTTTTTGACAAAACAACGATATCCCCATTACTCAGGAAACAGCTGCTATAAGTCGATCCGTTCTCTGTTGTCAATCCCATGCATTCCCCGTTTTCAATATCCCAGACATAAACGTCATATGGTTTACGAAAAGATGTTGATTCATCCGAGAAAAAAACAACCATTTTTTCTTCATCCTGTGAAAAGGCTAAGCCCATCGCGTGTGGCCCTAATTCCATATTTCCGGCATATTCTTCCGGATACTGCAGCTCCGACAGCGTTCCCTCGCTTATTTCCGCCAGAACCACCTTTTCGCCTGAATTAATCGCAAGCCATCTGCCGCCCGGACTCAGCTGACAATCTGAGGACGTAAAATAAATAACAGGAAGATCAACTCGGTAAATTTTTTCTCCAGTAACAAAATTCATCCGAACAATATAATTCATACTTCCCGAAAAGGCAGCAATGATTTCATCATCTGATAAAAAATCCGCATAGATGCAATCTCCGATTGCACCATCTGAATCAATCTCATTCATCTCCCATATACATAACAAAGTGTCCAGACTCCAGACAGACAAATCCTTATTATTATCCAAAATCAGCAGATTTTTCCCATCCGGGCTGAGAAAAAGATTGCCTGAATCAAAATCTCTTTCCGGTTCCAGAACGCGGGACGATTTTAAATTGCTGTCGAACTGATACGAATACAACGCACGATTCAGCGCATACTCTGCTTCTGTGATAGCCGGACGATCTGGATTTTCTTCATCCGGAAGAGCTTCCATCGCAACCTGAATCGCGCGAATGCGATCGCCGGATTCCAACAACTCAAGAGACGTTTTTGCCAGATACCGCGCCCGGTTAACTTGTAGCTGATAATAATTTTCCTGAATCTGCCGGTATTGCCAGGCTGCAAATGCACCAAAACCAATAGCCAAAACAAGACACACGGAGAGCAGCGCAAACAATCGACGCATTTTGTACTCCCGGTCACGTTGGCGTAGATCAGGGTAACTGCATCCAAGCATCGTTGCTGCCAGACGAAGTAACTCTGTCTTGCTTTTCTTCCGGATTTCTTTCCTGGTCTTTCCCCGGAAATCCGCAGCCATCGGCTCAACCACATCATCCCGTATCCGATTTCCGCCATTCTCTGAAATCATTGTTTTTTCTTTTTTCAGCAGAGGTTCTGGTACATAGTCCAACGACCCATCCGCACCAAAAACTGTTAACACGCATTCATGGCTATGCGTTTCCAGAAAAAAATTTATTTCCCGCAGCACCCAATGAGCTTTTGCTGACTTCGACGAACAGATTACGATCAGGTATTCTGACTCTGTAAGAGCTTCCTTAATATCATCGTTCAGGTCGTCAGATGCCTGCATCTCATCCTTATCTCGGAAAATCCGCTGGAACTTCTTTTTTTCGCACTGCTTTTGAATAGCAGGTGGAATGCGCAAACGTTCCAAACCGTCATGAATCAATTCTGCGATATATGTATCCAATTCACTATGATGATAGCTGATAAAAGCGTCGTATTTCCACTTTACATTACTCATTATTTTCCTTCATCTGTTTATTCAATTTGTCTCTGCCCTGTATATTTCCCAACAAACCGTTTTCTCATTTCTCTTTACAACATGCAATTTCATCTACCCTATCTATCATTCTATAAAAATCTTCCCGATCCAGACAAGAATACCAGAGTATCGCCTGGATACGACAAAAATACAGGGCTAATTCGTCGGGTAATTCTGTTTTTTTCCAGATAAATCGGTAACCACCGTTTACTATATTCCTGAGCCAAAAAAAATTCATTTTTACACATTTCACTTTTCGAATAATTTTCACTAATAAATGCAACAAAATAGCCGCTTCCTCGAATATGCTGGGCGATGACCTCTCTCCACTTTTTCCCTGAAACAATTCCATTGTCAAACCAAACCCGATACCCTTCACTCTGCAATTTTTTGATAATCGGCAAAACCTGTTTCGAATCCTCATGCGAGTAACTGATAAAGACGTATGGTTTTGCACCTTCGTATGGTTCTATTTGAGTTTTCATTCTTTTCAACCCTGCATCGGTTTTTGCCTCATTCTGAACAGGCTGTTCTGATGCCCATCGATTTTCTTCATATTTTATGCGGTTTTCAAACAAATCCATCTGGTCTGCGCTCAACGGAGCATACATCTGTTTTAATTTCATCGCCTTATCTACATATTTTCCAAGACCAAACATCAACATAATTTTATCACAGGCATTGAGGCAATGATCTATATATCCTCCCTCATGATACAACTCCGCCAGCTCATAAAGCCATCTTTCATCCAGTTCTTCTGCTGTATAACTTTCAAGCGCATGAATCATCTGCCCAATCGGTGCATTTTTTGCTTTCAGAATCATATATCGCAGCAGATACTGCTGGGAATCATTCCCCGCCATATCGCAGAACTCCCTGTAATAACCCTCCGCCTCATCGGTATTGCCCTCATTTAAGGCAAGCTCTGTTAATTTATAAAGAAATCTTTTTTTTGATCGGGGCGCACCCAAGAGCCAGTTGCAGGATGTCCTTTGCGTCCTGATACTTCTCGTTTTTTTCATAAACCTGAGAAATCATAAACAGGAGATTCGCGTTACGCACCCTTTTCCAGTCAATCGTATCCGCAATTTTCATCGCTGTTTCAAAATCGCCTTTGTTCACGAGTTTTCGTATCTGTTCTACTTTTACGTTAAACTCATATTTATCCATATTCATACCCTCGCTTTCCTCTGACGTTTCCGCACCTAATCATCACACTTGAAACAAGCAACAATTTGACCCAATTAACGTACTCTAACAAACTGCCTTCCATATTTAAAATCATAGCATATTAAAATATCAAAGTCACCTTAAATTACTAAATTATTAAAACCAGCAAAGTGGCAAGCAATGACTTCGTGAGACGAAGTCACCGCTACGCTTGCTTGTTGGGGCATATCCCCAATCCCCTTTTGAACATCACCGCCGGTGATGGCCTGCGCGTTCCATTGGAACGCTTTCATAAAAATCAGAAAAAAATTTTTAAAAAGCAAAAAGACTGGCTCAGGACACCGCAAATGGCATCCCGAACCAGTCTAATAGTTACTTTGCTTGAAAAGCAATGGTATTACCTATATTGCTATACTGTCAACCGATTTTTTCTTATCCTCAAATATACCTTTAATAGCGATCATATCCTGAATTCTTTTTTCGAGTGCAGATAACTTATCCCCGTTTTCCCCGATAAACTCTGCCTTATCCCCCGCGCTGCCATTCAGAAACACTTCATCAAGAATATATTCCACATAACTGATCTTCTGCAGAGCCTCCACAAAAAGCGGATGATACTCTGCATCCGGAGTTTCCGGCGCATAATCTGTCCGCCACTTTTGAAGCAAATGGAGATAGTCGCAAAGTGTACGATAGCATTGCATTTCCTTTTTCTTCGCTTCCAGCTCCGCTGGTATCTTCGGATTTGGTTTTGCCCTGACATTAGATGGATTATATTTCTTCTCGTCATAAGAAATACCAAAATCATCCGCCAGTTTCTTCACCGCCTCTATCGGTCTCAGATCAAAGTATCTGGAGACAAAACTGATCGCATCCCCATCTGCCTGGCAGCCAAAGCAATGATAGCGCTTTGATAGCTTCATACTGGGGTGCTTATCATCGTGAAACGGACAGCACGCCATGCCATTCCAGTTGACTCTGATCCCGTAACTTTCTGCAACCTCCCTTGCTGTTACAGAATCTCTGACAGCTTCAAATACATTCATCTCCTGCTCCTTTCCAACAGAAAAAATCCGGACACTCTCGATAAAGTATCCGGACAACCTGTTCCTTTTTATCTGCCCTGAATATTCCGCAGTTCCTGCTGTCTTTCCCGCTCCTGCTTCTGATCCTGATCCATTCCCAGAATCGCTTCGATATTTTTTCGGGCAATGAGATAATCCTGCATTTCTTTCCGGGCAGTGCGGTAGTCCGCATAGGCTTTCTTTTTGCTGTTCAAAACCTCAGCATATTCCTGATTCAGCTGCTTGATGGTCGGAAGTTTTGATCTGCCCTTTTTCTTTGGATCGGAACTTTCGGCATCCGCATGATTCAGCTGATTAAACGCCTCCTTTGCCGCCTTATGAATCAAGATATCTTTCCTGTGTTCCTCCAGGAACTTTTTGCTGTATCCGGATTTCCGGTATGCAGCGTAGGTATCCTTTGTCCTGCCATAGTTGAGGATATGCTTTTTCAGAGCAGCGATCTCCGCGAGACGTGCTTCCGACGACTTGATAGAAGCGGAAAGTTCATCAAAATGCGCTGTGGCGGCATCGGTCTTTTCCGCCAGTTCTTCATAGGTGCCAATGCCATGCTCCTTGATAAAGCAGACAGCCTCCGCCATCTGTTTCAGGTTAAAGGTATTTGCCCACCGGACATAACCGCCGCCCTTACCCTCTGTGCGTTTCGCTTCGATGTCAATCAACAGCTGGAGTTTCGGCGGTGCCGCAGAAAACTGTTTTTCTTTCCGGCGTTTCTTCGGCTGATGCCTGGTTTCTCCTGCTATAACTGCCCGGATTTCTTCTTCTGAATATCCTTCCCCCAGAGAACGCAGGCGGATGAAGCGCTGCTGGTCTTTTCCCTTCAGCGCAATGTGCTTGCCGCGTTTGATTTCAAATCCATCAGCCTCAAGCTGCCGCAGGAAATCATCAAAGCTCTGCGGCTTTTGCTGCAAAGCGGCGTCAATCGCTTCGCAGATGATATCACGAAATGATATTTTATTTGGATAAGCTGTCTTTTTTTCACGTTCCCTGTAAGGTTTCGGATCAATGATAGATAGTCCATGCTCTACACACAATCGGTCACTGATCTTCTGGACAGCCAGATAGGACAGGAAAAAATTATGGAACTTCCGGGTTCCCTCAAGATTGGTGGAATTAAAGACGATATGATTGTGGATGTGTGCCTTATCGGTATGAGTAGCAACAATAAAGGCATGTTTTCCTTTGGTGAAACGCATCGCAAGCGCATATCCGATTTCATTCGCCTCCTCCGGTGTCACCTCTCCGGGTTTAAATGACTGCCGGATCTGATAGGCGATCACGTCATGCTTCTGCTGCCGCCCGGTACTGTGTTCATACTGACGCTTAGAGAGCATAAATTCCTCGTCCACTGTCACAGGGTCGCACTCATATGCTGTGACCAGTTCCCCTTTCTCCGTCTTTTCCGGATTCTTCGCATAGTCTGTCCGGTCATTGAGTGTCTGTGCAACGGTTCTCCCCTTATTGACATGGAGAGGAATAATTCTTGTTGCCGCGATAAGCCTCACCTCTTTTCCTTTTGAAACTGCATAGAAAAAGAGCCATCCTCTTTTTAAAGGACAGCTCTCAGACTGATTATTTTATTATTTCTGTCAGGATTTGATAAAATCCCAGAGTGCCGCATTTAACACGGAAGCCTTCCCGATCAGCCACCCCGCCACAAGGGGAAGTCCAAAGGCAACGAAACCGACCCCAAACATACAGGCTGCTTCTGAACCGGTATGGATACCCATCAGATACCCAAGAACCGCGATCAGAAAACACAGACCGGAAAGGATATAAAGAATTGCCCCGGCAAAGCTGGTCAGGAAAACACCTGCCCACTGTGCTAATGTAACAACCAGCGCCGCAGGAAACGCAATCAGTTTCAATGGCAGTTTTAACAGCATCACGGTTCCACCTCTCCCTTCTCAACCTGTTCCCGGAAATATCTCTCGCTATATATCTCGTAGATTTCCTGCATCAGCATCACCCCAAGCGCAAGGCCATAACGAAACCGTTCCTCCTCCTCATAACCCTGGTTGATGCACAGCGTATCGCGGAGTTCTTCCAGCTGTTTCTGATCCTTACCGTTCAGCCGGGAAAGAAGGTCTTCATATAAATCATTTGCCTTCTCCTCTCCTTTCAGGAATTGTTCATCCTGCGGCCTCACCGTTTCCAGTGGGTTAATCAGTCCCCTGTAAAGAAGATCCATAATCATAGTCAAATTCCTCCCTTTCTGAGTTGATACAAAGCCTTTTTCAGTTGCTGATTCTATTTTACCAGAGCCGCCGGATTAGGCAATGATACCGCCACGTTATATCCGCCGGATCAGTCTCCTTTGCCTGAAACATTCTGTATCCTTGCAAAAACATTGTATCAGGTGGGATAATAAACAGGCAACGATGTCAAAGCTGCTATGTATGGCATGGGCGTTTCTTCCCATGCCTGATTGCCGCGCTCACAGGATTTCAGAAAGCGCTTTCAACGATTCTTTCTGATTTTCCCAGATTTCGTCCAGCCTCTCCTGCAGATCCTGAATGTCAGCGGCGTAAATACTGCCGGTGGTATTGGCAGTCTTCGCATACTGGTTCAGGTTATTGCTGCAGCGCCTGAGAAGGGAACTGATCTGCTTCGGATAATCATAATCCAGCTTCACACAGTACCCATCCAGTGCCATTTTACGGAGATAAGCGCTCATACTGGCAATGCCGCTTTCCTCCATCTTTTTCCGGATGCGCTCCGCTTCCGATGCGGAAACGCGAAAGTTCAGGAAAATATCCCTGTTTTCTCCATCCATTACAAAGCCTCCTCTCTGCTCCGATCACTCTCCCTGCGGGGCGGCGGCACCTGGCCAGCCTTCTGCTTTAAATCTGCCAGGACAGAACGACGCTCTCCGGTACCGCTGTTTCGCTCCTCCCGGTCTTCCGATTCCTGTCCTGTTTCTGCAGTTTCCCGTTCAGCAGGAGAACCGTTCTCCATATTGAGGGCGGCATCCAGTTCTGCTAACCGTGCGGATTTCTCAGCCAGTTCATCTTCCTGCGGGAATGGTTTCCCGACTTCTTCCCGTGCCGCCTCCTGCTGCTGTTTCAGTGTCTCCATTTTCACCTGCGCCTGCTCCAGCTTTGCGGGAATATTATTCAACGCATTATCCAGACGGATCAGGTTTCCCCTGACGTCGCTGCCGATGGGAACGCGGTGAGTCATGTTGCCTTTCAGCGCGATATTAAATTCCCTGGAAAAGCTGTCAAACGACAGTTCCATCTGAAACCCCCGGTAACTACCCAGCGGATATCCTTCCACCGCATTTGCCTTTTTACAGACAGCAAGGATTGCCTCACCGGCGTCGGCTTTCTCCATATAGGTTTTTCCAGCGACAGTCATACCGGCAAAGCCGTCCTTAGGATGCTGGTGCGCTGCGACTGTCTCCACATCCTTCTGAAAGCCTTCGATATTGCTCTGCTGCTGTTCCATTTCCCTGGGAAAGTATTTTAACAGCTGATCTTCCAGCCGATATTGCTTGCTGCGGAAATCTGCTTTCAGCACTTTTAACTTTGCCACATCGATATCCAGATCCATCTTTTCCTTGATCCGGCTGTCACCGGCACATAACGCTTTCACCTCCGCGTAAGAGAGTGTCTGTTCGTCTACATCATCACAGGAGCGGACCGGCGATTTGCTGGTCATCACCTGCGAAATGAATTTCTGCTTATTTTCCAGCGTCTGCCAGAGGTATGCATCAAACGTACCTTCCGTGACGTAATTATAAATCTGCACCTCCTTATTCCGGTTACCCTGGCGGATAATACGGCCATTCCGCTGGGTCAGATCTGCGGGACGCCATCCCACATCCAGATGATGCACGGCGATCAGCCGATCCTGCACATTAGTCCCTGCCCCCATCTTCTGTGTCGAACCGAGAAGCACCCGCACCTGGCCGTTTCTCACTTTGGCAAAGAGTTCTTTCTTTTTGGCTTCCGTATCCGCGTCATGGATAAAAGCTATTTCTTCGTGTGGGACGCCTCTGGCCTCCAGTTTCTTACGGATATCATCATAGACATTGAACGTCCCATCATTTTTCGGCGTACTCATATCACAGAACAGCAGCTGGGTCACCTTATCCGGCGTCCCATCCTGCCAGATACGGAATACATTTTCCACGCAGGCATTCAACTTGCTGTTGGGATCATCCGGCAGGAGCGGATTCATCAGCCGCTGATCAAGGCCGATCTTTCGCCCGTCGGACGTAATGCAGAGCATGTTGTCCTCCGAAGAATCTACCACGCCGGCATGAACCTTCGCGGCGCGCTCTGATAAATCCTGCACCATCTCCTTCTGATATTCCGACGGCTGTACCACCACAGTCTCAAACTTCGCGTCCGGCACCGGCAGGTCAAGCTGATCGGATGTTTTGATGTCCGCTACTTTCTTGAACATATTCATCAGTTCCGGCAAATTGAAAAACTTCGCAAACCTGGTTCGCGCCCGGTAGCCTGTGCCCTCAAAATCGACTTTGTCAAGATATTTTTGAAATTTTCTCTAAACTGAATTTTGGAGCGTTTGAAAAGTCCCCTGAAACCTCATGTCGGCACATATCGCGAAAGACCGTTTCTGCTGATTTTTTCGCGGTTTCTGCCTGTTTCACGACAACGATATAGTTGGTTTTTCCTATCTTGACTTCCATGCTGTTGCCGCCGTTTCCCGGCGCGTTCTTTTCTCTATACTCTGCCATCTCAATTACCTCCGTAAAATAAAAATAGCCGACGCTCTTTGCCCGGCTCAGTGTGTTTGTGTTATAAATCAAGTCCACAAAATGAGGACTTGAATCGCAAGCGGACATTTTGTCCATTCGCGGCGCGCGATCCTCGAAGTGGAGATTAACCGCAAGTCCTCATTTTGAGGACTTGCGGCGCGGCGCGTTTCCTCTGCTCTGTTCTTCAAATTGAGGAATTGCCCGCAAGTTGCCATTTTGACAACTTGCGGCGCGGCGTTCAGACCACAAGTTCTGATTTTCAGAACTTGCGGTGACTGCCATATCAAGTTCCCAAAATGGGAACTTGATCTCCGGTCAGTGGTGGTGGCCATTTTGTCCACCACCAAAATGCAATCTCTTATCTTTTCTTTTCCGCGCCGCCCGATTTCAAGTTACCAAAATGGTAACTTGATTTCCCGCCTGTGGTTCTGCTCAAAGTAAGCAGTATCAAAATGCAGGCTCCTACCTTCACCCTGTCTCCTTGCCTCGCGGCGCGGAGCTGCCCGACAGGGAAAAGCAATCCCGCGAAGCCGGAAGGTCGCGGCTGTAAACGAAAAGTGTAAACAGCGCCCAAAACATTTTCATAATAAAACCGTACTTCCAGAAACTCCTCCCTTATCGAAAAAGTCTTTTATCTTCGTTTACACTGTTTACATACACAAAAAGAAAGTAACTATTCAGTACCCCTCTGTTTCACACGATTTTTGTGAAAAACAGAGAAAT
>JAJQCB010000253.1 GCA_021203005.1 Clostridiales bacterium
ACTGAATTCTGAATTTCTTTATAATATGAAAAATGTGTTGCCTGTTCAATTACGCTTTCCACAGCTATAATAACATTATCTAATTTACTCTGCTTATATGATGTAGTTGCATTTTTTCGATTAATCCTATAATAAATATATGGTTTTGCAATATAAGTAATTTTCTCTGCCTTTGCAACACTCAACGCAGCAAATGTAATGTCATTTGTCGAAGAAAGACCCAAGAACTGAAGCCCTGTTTCCAGAACAAATTCCCGACGATAAAGTTTGTTCCAAGGAGTTGGGTTCACTAAACTAAATATTCTATCTGGAACATCTTCATAATTAAAGCATTTTTTGTTTTTTGGCAACCACGAACGAGATAATCCATGACATAGAGTCTGTTTTTGAGTTATTTCGTCAATGCGATAATAATCAAATACAACTATATCCGCACAGACACTTTCTGCCCTGCTTACTACTGTACTTAAAAAAGTCGGCATGCAATAATCATCACCGTCAAAAAAATAGATATATTTTCCTGTTGCATACATCATTCCAGTATTTCTTGCAATTCCTGCACCTTGATTCTCCTGATGAATAACAGTGATTCTATCATCTTGCAATGCAAGCTTCTTTTCGATTTCAAGTGTGGAATCTGTGGATCCATCATCGACTACAATAATTTCAATATTTTTTAATGTTTGATTTGTGAAGCTTTCTAAAGCCTCTTGAATATATTGCTCTACATTATATGTAGGAATAACTACAGATACTAGATTCATTATTGTTACTGTACAAACAGTACTCCTTTCGTATTTTTGTGTATTGAAACAACAAGCCGCTAATAATTCAGATACATTCGCACTTTATCAATGCTATTGTGACATTATTTTTTGACTTATTGCTGATACATTCCCATATTCACTTTTCATTGACTTCATGTACAGAAAGTTCCCCAAAAAAAATTATGTTTGTGTAAAACAGAAAATATGCCTTTTTGTCCGCATCACTACTACTATTGATATGGCATCCAAATATCATTCTGGGTACAAATGTTACCTGTTTAATGTTATGGTTTTCGCGATAATTTGCACCAGATACTTCTCAGCTTCCCATCCAAACGGACAAGGAAATGCTCTTTCAATTCTGTCAGTTCCGTTTGCAGCTTCAGAATCTCTTTGTCAAGTTCCTTTTTCTCATTGTTTGCTTTCTTAAGTTTTTTTGCCAGAGATTTGTTTTTACTTTCTGCCTTTTTATTAGCTGTGTTTATATCCGTTTTTTCTGCATTGCATTGGTCTAACTTTGTGTTCAAATCGGATATATTCGCATTTGCTTGTCTCAACTTTTCGAGTAACTCCGCCTTTTCCGCTTTTGCCTGTGTTATCCCTGCAAAAAATTCTTTTCTTTTTTTATCGCTTTCAGTTAGCTTCGCGTTTAACTCTTTCTTTTCAGCCTCTGTTTTTTTCAGACTTTGTTCGAACTTAGCCGATTGTTTTTCGACCCATGACAGCTTTCCTCTGATCGCAGAATATCTTGTGTTTGTAAGAGTACAGATATTGGCTCTGCTCGAGAGATTGTCTGCGGGATCCATGACTGCCAAGCTATGTTCCCATATATCTTTCATCCCTCTGCTGTTTAAGTAATCTGTTATTTGCCTTAACTGAGCATCGTTACCGCCACGGTTCTGATTTTCTTTATACAAAGCGGTGTCCTGGGTGCCGGGAACATATCTCAGCCCCTGAAATTTCGAAGCGCAAACGGTTGGAACCTTATTTAGCAGTTCCATCGTCTTTAACCATAAGTCATCCGCATAAAGGCAGGTTTCCTGAATTGCCAGTTTGTCATAGGTCAATGCGGGCAGAAGAGAAGGAGGATATAAAATACCCTGGCAACCTGTAGCCATCAAAAACAGGGAGGGCTTATATCGAAACTGATCCATTTCAACCAACCAATTTTTATATGGAAGAATTTTCCCATCTTCAGACAACGTGATGACATGTGCCCGAATTGTAGATACAGCATCAGGAAATGCCAGATATGAAGCGTATAATTTTTGCAGAGTATCTGGGGGGTACAGAATATCATCATCAATAGTAACAACGATATCATCCGGATATTCCTGCATCACATAAAAATATTTTTTATGTGGTTTTAAATCATCGCACCAACGGATGGTAAGCTTTCCATCCCGGGCATAATTTTTCAAATCTTCCGGAAGCTCCGATTCTCCCTGAGGGAATTGTTCACTTGCCAGCCATAAAATAACTTCGTCCGCCTGGAGGGTCTGGCTGTAAATTGTCTCCAGTACAGCGGACACGGCCTGGATCCTGGCAGGGTAGGAGGTAAACGATACAATCAGCCGGTGTGACTGCATTGTTTTCATTGCCTCATAGTTAAATCTGCGGACAGCCAGGAAAGTAAGCCAGTCAGCTTCTTTTCCAAGATCAGGTATCTCTATATCAGAAAAATTACTGTCATTAAAACCATTATGTAGATACTGGTACAGTTTCTCACATTCCGGCGAATCGAAGTCATGCATGATCTGATCCAGTAAGTATATATAATTTTTAATTTTTGACGGCACAGGATTATTCAAGAAATCTATCTCAGTTGTTTCTAATCCATTTTCATCCAAAATCATATAACTTCCATCCTCATAACAAAGGGTCATCCTGGTTTCTGACTGCCATTTTTTTGTAATCACTTTCAGAAGCTTTTTCCCGTCTTTTTCGCGGGGCGCGAGGATTGTTACCATGCGGATATTTCGGGCATGTGCTGAAATGTCAACACAGGGTGCTTTCCGATAGTTTCTCTGCACGTTACTGCCGTTAGAGAGAAAGGCCTGCCACTCTGGTTCAGTCTGGCCGCAGATAACAGACGCTTCCCCGGTCGAGAAGCAGACATCTATATCATCAAATGAAATTCTGCCCGGATAAATGCTGTTTTCACAGTACTCGCTATCAATATGCCATAGCCAATCATAGCGGTGAGACTCTGATGCGCTTAACCGATCTACCACAATCAGATATGGTTTCGTACCCCCCTCATAGAGGTTTTGCGGAAAAAGACTTTCCTCTCATGGGTAACATTGATTTGGCAATCATTGCCATAGCCCTCAGTATAGTTTCCTTCCCCGCAGTCCCAATCTACACCAGTCTCTGAATTCAGATTGGATGGCACTTTAATATCTTCTTCATTCCATTTATAATGCTTTCGTCGGTTTTGTCCGCAACCGTCTACCAGGACGGTATTGTGAGCCGCAGAGGAGACCGCATATTTTCTCATGGGAGAGGAGTCATATGCATAGTTTCCGGCTTCCGTTACCAGAAATTTTCCATCGGAATACAAAAGCACTGAAAGCTTATCCTCATGCTGATGGCCGCGACCAAACGGACCGGCATCAAACAGTGCCCAGGTATCTTTTTCTCCCCATCCGTTACGCATGACCAGTATCCCGGAATAAGGCAGTGCGACGGATTGGTATGGAAGATCAAAACTTCTCTTTCCCAATACCGACTGGATTGCCTGATTGTGTGGAAACAGATGACTTTTTTCAGACAGCAATGTCCTCACGCACAGACGTTCTCCGTCATTGATATCCGGTAACCGTCCATCGGGCATCATCAATTTGATTTCCAATTCACATGCGTCAGCAATCCTTTTCAACATGTTTTCCGGTATTGGCACGTCGAATGTTGTCGCGCAGTTGATCAGCCTGATATAATTATTCAATGCCACTTCATGATAATTGGTGGATAACTCATATTGAAAACCATCCGGATAGAACTGCCTGTCCAGTTCCTGCTCCATGTTGGAAAGAGCCTGCGTGAGCCATTGTCCTGATTGGGCAAATTCCGGATACAAAATGCCAATATGCGCCAGACCATTCATCTCCATGAGCAGCCAGTTCCCATGTGTACTGTTTTTACTCAGCCGGTTTCCCTGTTCCCAGACAGATTTATACCAGTCGACCAGAATGTCATCAGTAAACGCTTCGCTTTGATAAAAAGAAAAAAGCGCGTAAGGCCAGTTTGCACCCATTCGGATACCGCATTCAATTGTTCGGAAACTCTGCGTTTGATATTCACTGCAACTTTCAGGGCAGAGAGCCTGTTTGACCCAGGAAGCGAATAATTCTGCAGCAGTCTCAGCCAGCCATGCTTCACCAGTTCTGCGGTATTCATGAGCCAGCATTTTTAATTCATTATGGCGATTCAATTGCCAGGTCCATTCGCGAAAATCGTTTTCGGTCGGATTGAAGTGCCAGTCTACAGACCCGTCCTCCCCAAAATCAAAAGGCATCCCAACGGAAATCATAATGTGTTGGCGAACTCTTTTGCATGCGTCGTAATCGCTC
The DNA here is from genome assembly GCA_021203005.1 of Clostridiales bacterium. Taxonomy (GTDB): domain Bacteria; phylum Bacillota; class Clostridia; order Lachnospirales; family Lachnospiraceae; genus Eubacterium_I. Next base: position 4,340 of record JAJQCB010000253.1, read on the forward strand.
TCATCGGAATATTTGTATATATTCTCCGGTTCCTCATATGGAATGGAAAAGAAAACCTCAGGATTCAGGGAAGTCCTGATATGTTCGGCAAAAGCACCCCTGGCTTCAGGAAAATTTTTGACAGCAGCAAAACGCTTCACCTTTTCCATATTCGGAATATTATAATTCAAACATTCATTAAAAAATTTATCGTCAGAAAGCATCGGACCATAATCATTCATCATGCGAGTGTCCCTTATTTATAATGATAAATAACATTTGGCGGGAAAATGTTACCTTACCGTTAATTTATGATAAGTTCTTTCTGATCACTATTTCATTTGCAGCGAAAGAGAGGGACAAAAGATTATGGTAACAACTCCGATAAGACGAAAAGAAGATATCAAAAGAATGAAAGATTATTTTCTCGAAAAACAGGAATATCGAAATTACGCGTTGTTTGTAGTTGGCATCAATACCGCTCTGCGGATCAGCGATCTGCTATGTCTGAGTTGGAAAGACGTTTATAATTTTGAAGCAGATTTTTTTCGGTCGCATATTCAGATCACGGAGCAGAAAACTTCAAAAAAAGCGTGTATCGCGATCAATCCAAACTGTCGGGAAGCGCTGCAGCTCTTAATGCAAACTTATAAATCCGTTTCTCCGCAGGATTACATCTTCTTTTCCGGCAAAGACAGAAGTGCGCATATCGGGCGAAACCGCGCCTATCACATTATCAAACAGGCGGCACTTGATAATCATATTGAAGGCAATATAAGCTGCCATTCCCTCAGAAAAACATTCGGCTACCATGCGTGGAAATGCGGAACGCCGCCCGCAGTGATTATGAATATCTACAACCATTCCAGTATCGAGATAACAAAACGTTATCTTTCCATCAATCAGGATGATCAGGACGAAGTGTTTATTAATGT
>JAJQCB010000261.1 GCA_021203005.1 Clostridiales bacterium
TGGCAAAGGCTGAGGAAAACGGGTATTATGACGAGATGGTCGACCTGATCCGCGGCATGTTCGACCAGGCGCTGAAGACCAACGATGCGCTTCACTTCGCGGTAATGACCGGCTGCATGCGTGTGGCGAAGGAGAGCATCTTTACCGGTCTGAATAATCTCAGAGTTCTTTCCATCACTTCCGTCCGCTTCACGGAATATTTCGGTTTCACTGATGCTGAGGTGAAAGCACTGCTGGCGTATTACGGACTCTCCGACAGCTATGATACGGTGAAGGAATGGTATGACGGATATCAGTTCGGGGATGTGAAGGTATACTGCCCGTGGGATGTCATCAATTACTGCGATGAACTGAGCTGTTCGCCCAAGGCTCAGCCAAAAGATTACTGGTCAAACACGAGCGGCAACTATGCCGTGCGCCGCTTTGTCGAAAGCGTTGATGCCGGAGCCACCAAAGATGAGATTGAGACGCTGATTGCCGGAGAGACTGTGACAAAGGAGATTCGTGAGGATCTCACCTACAACCATTTATACGATTCCATCGACAATATATGGAGCGTGCTGTTTACAACGGGATATCTGACGCAGCGAGACGAGCCTGAGGGAAAACGCTACCATCTGGCAATCCCGAACCAGGAGATTCGAAACATCTTCACCGAACAGATCATGGAACTGTTCCGCTCGGATGTCGCGAATGACGGAGAGACGCTTAATGCCTTCTGCGCCGCACTGCAAAACGGGGATGCCGCAGAGGCCGAACGACTCTTCACACGCTATCTTGGCAGGACGATCAGCATCCGGGACAGCGGCGCGCGAAAAGGGCGTAAAGAAAACTTCTACCATGGAATTCTGCTCGGCATCCTCGGATTCAAGGGCGACTGGATCGTTCGTTCAAATGCGGAATCCGGCGATGGCTACAGCGATATTCTGATCGAGATCGACAGCGCTGACACCGGAATCATCATCGAGGTAAAATACGCTGAGAAGGCCTCTTTCGCCGCGGCATGCCGGGATACAATCGATCAAATCAATACAACCGGTTACACGGCTTACCTGAAGGACGAAGGCTTCCACACCATTTACAAGTATGGCGTTGCCTGTTTTCGGAAACGATGCCAGATTGTCTGTGAGAGAGAAGTCCTGGACGAGGCTGGAAAATCAGTCATTTGAAAAAATTGAGCCGTTGAAATAATAAGGGAGGTGTCCAGGGTGTTTATATCTAATGGTATTGTGTATGGAGGAGCGCCAACGGGAACAATTAAGGTTTCCAGTATTAAAATTTTGCCTGATAAGATCATGCTGCTCACATTTTCCAGTGGGGAAACCCGAGTGTTTGATGCAACGATACTGAAAGGCGGGGTTTTCGAGCAGCTGAACAATGAGAAAGTATTTGAGGGGGCAACGATTGATCATGGAGTCGTTACGTGGGCAGACGGAGATATAGACTGCGCCCCGGAATATATGTATCAAAACAGTTATGAATATTCGGCGGTGGTGTGAGCCGTAGACAGTTTTGCTGTGCTATAGAGGAAGAAAGTGCGCAAGATAATACGCAAGTAATCGGAGGTGCCGACTTGGAAAATTACAAACCGCCTTTTACCATTACAAACGAAATTCTATCGTATGTGTCCTCTGTTTCGGAAAAGATCGGACGGATTACGGCAACCGGCCATTTAGAATCGAAACCGCACCTGCGGAAAAACAATCGCATTCGCTCCATCCATTCTTCTCTGAAGATTGAAGCTAATTCACTTTCTCTGGGACAGGTCAGAGATGTCCTGGGTGGAAAGGCTATTCTCGGAGAACAGAAGGAGATCCAGGAAGTTAAAAACGCTTATGCCGCCTATGAAAAAATTTCTGAAATCAATCCATACAGCATAGGTGATCTGAAAAAATTTCATGGCATCATGACCAGATATGTTGTAGAAGAATCCGGCGTCTTCCGCCGGGGAGAGGAAGGCGTTTTTCACGATGACCAGTGTATTTTCATGGCGCCGCCGGCACGACTTGTTCCACAGTTAATGGACGAGCTTTTTGACTGGATGAAGGAAGCGCAGGGCAGCGTCCATCCTCTTATTTTAAGCAGCGTATTTCATTATGAATTTGTTTTCATTCATCCTTTCTCTGACGGGAATGGCAGAATGGCCAGATTATGGCATACCGCGCTTCTTTCCCAGTGGAAGCCGGTGTTTGCATATATTCCGATTGAAAGTCAGATTGAAAAGTTTCAGGACGAATATTATGACGCAATTGCCAGATGCCATGTAGAGGGCGAGTCTACGGCCTTTATCGAGTTTATGCTGTCGCAGATTGATAAGATTCTGGATGAGATTTCCGCTCAGCTTCGCGAGGACAGTGAACAGCTTTCAGAATGCATCAGAAAGCTGCTCACCGTTATGGAGTATGATATTCCTTATACAAGAAAAGCTCTTATGGAGAAACTGGGGCTGAAATCTGCGGAGGGTTTCCGCAGAAATTATCTGCGCCCGGCTCTGGACATGAATCTCATTCGCATGACAGTTCCGGATAAACCCAACAGCAGAAATCAACGATATATAAAAATCTGACACACTTTGTTCAGGGAAACGCTGATTAAATCAGCATTTCCTTAGATTCCAGTAGCGGATCGTGAAGTTCTCCCAGCAGTTCTGTTTTTATTTCCTGACAGGCCTTTACGATCTCTTTGATCATCTCCGTCTCGATTTCGAAAGGCTGCAGCAGTCGCCCCACGATCTGCCACTCCATATCGGCGATGCTCTCCGGTTCATGATAATAGGTGAGCAACGGCGGCATAAAAATATTCCGGGAGATTTTACTCTCCCGGAATCTCTGTCGGCATCTACAGTTGCTGTCTGTCAATATTTTCCATATTTATCCAATGCTTCAAACAGCGCATCCATGTTCTCTGGCTTCGCCAGATCCATAGCTCCGTTGCAGTCGAAAATATAGCCGCCGCCCGGAGCGCAGGTGTCCAGAAGCTTTTTCACCTCTTCATCGACCTGTTCCGGCGTTCCGTTTTCCAGAAGGAAGGAATTCAGGTTTCCGACAATGCAGGCTGTGTCGCCCAGAAGCTCTTTTGCCCTCTTCATGTCGACCGTCTCGAAATGGATCATGCACTTTCCTTTCGGCAGATCCCGGAGCTGCTCCAGGCGGGAATTGTACTTTCCTTCTGTGTAAAGATATGGCGTGACACCGATCTCTACAAGGTAATCAATCAGGCGGCGGAACGGCCTCCAGTACAGCTTCTCATACTGCTTTGGCGCCATAAAGCCATCCATGCCCTTGTGCATCGGGAAAAACACGCGCTTTACCGGCATATCCGCGTCACGCAGTCTCTCGAAATCGCTGATCTCCATCTCCACGATGCGGTCGCAGAACTCCAGCATCTCGTCCTCATGCTCCAGCTGGTCGGTCAGCGTTGGCAGTGTACTCCGGAAGTAGTCGCCGATCACGTCAAAGGGCGCCTGGCCTCCCATCGTATAGAAAGGCGGGAAACCAAGTTCGGTCACCTGCGCCGAGCAGGCTGCATTCGCGGCTGCTGCTTCCTTCTCTGCCGCGGCAATCTTTCCAAGCAGCTCATAGGTGTCCAGCATCTCCGGACTGAACAGCCCGCTGAACGGAGAGATGTTCAGAAAGAAGGACGGATTGATTTTCACGCCCTCGAAAGCCTTAAGCGCCGGATATGCTCTCGGAAGGTATTTCCGCAGCATAAAACCGGTGTAATCCTTCAGGACTTCGTCATACTCATCCTCCGACATAAACTCATACTCAATAACCTGATGGGTTGAGATGTCCGGAACCTTGGTCCCCGGACGCCCGGGCCAGTCGATCATCTTCGTGCCTGCCAGCTCATTGGCAAGACCACTGGTCATTGCCGGGCTCTGCGCCGCGTCCACCATGGGGTAGCGCTTATAGAAATTGACGATCGCCTGCGTCGCACGGGGGTAATTATACCATGCGTCTTTGCTGGTACATCCGTCCAGAACATAGGGAAGAATACTGAGCATCAGGCAGACCGGCACACGATCCGGCTCCTTCAGGGCGATCGCGTCGTTTACACGCTGAAGTCTCTCATTAAATTTGCTTTTCGTCTGTTTATCCATCATTGTCCTCCTTCATGAGAAATCCGCTTCAGTAGCCGATTCCATAGGTTTCCAGGTTATAACGGTTGATCTCGTCGTTGATGATCGGCTGCACATGTGGGAACAGAGTTCCGGGACCGCCATAGGTAATGCTGGGAATGAAATGTCCGCCGGGTCCGTAAGTCTCGCACACATGCCGAACCTCCGCACGAATCTCCTCCTCTGTGGAGTCCGCACGGTCAATCACGGAATCGATGCCGCCCATCAGCACCATGCGCCCCTGCAGCTTTTCCTGAATTGCCGGAATATTATTCGTGTTCAGGACACCCTGCCAGATATCGATCCCCATCTCGACCATATCCTCCACCAGCGGTTCGCAGTAGGAATCCGAGTGATGCATGATGATCACGCCGTGCTCCTTCATGTAATCATACATTTTCTTATACTGCGGTTTGATAAATTCCCGCCAGGTGTCCGGGCTGATAAACAGCGTATTTTTACTTCCCCAGTCATCATGAGAAATAATCAGATCCGGATGAAGCTTGTCCACCAGAAGCTTTGTATACTGGAACCGATATTCTCCGATCGCCTCCAGAAGCTCCAGCATATCATCCGGCTCCAGCAGGAAGTTCATACAAGCATTGGAAACACCCATCAGGTTATGCGCCTGCTCAAATACGCCGGTTCCCATCACGGATGTCACAAGCTTCTCATTGCGATCCACCTTCGCCGCAGCCGCACGACAGTCCTCCCACAGGGACTCCTCCGAGCAGTTGGCGACCGGATCAGGTACATGTACCGTCTCCTTCCACCGTGTAACGTCCTCGCAGACCAGATCCTGCTCAGATGGGAACGCAAACAGCTGTTCTTCCGGCCACATATAGGTAGTGCCCACTGATCCTTTGTCGTCTTCCCTTTTATACGATTCCCTCTGCAGAAACGAACCAGCGGATCGTTCATGACCGGTACACAAAACTCGTAATCCATCATCAGGCGATCCGGTTTTCCATCCGGTTTCAGCAGCTCCATCAGATTTTCTTTCGGTGTGAGCATGATTTTCCCTCCTCTATTTTTTTTCATTGTACCAAGTCGCTAACGCGACGGCTAGC
>JAJQCB010000212.1 GCA_021203005.1 Clostridiales bacterium
AACGCGAGCGTTACTTTAAGATTTGGAAATACGTATATGGATATAAATCGAATTAACCTTGTAAATTGGAATTGCAATCCGTTCGTAATTATGCTAACATTTCCTTATAAAAGCATATTTTCTTATCTACTGATTATGAAGCGGAGCTTTTTAAGAGAGTCCGGTTTCATATTTCGAATCTGTATCTTCCTGAGGTTCTGATGCCGCGGGGAGATGATACAATTTCTTTCGTGTCGTTGAAAATTCATGCTTTTAGATTCAATTTACAAAGCGGGGATTTTCATAAAGAAGGATGCGGAAATGAGAGGAGTTCTGCCATACCGTGATTTATCCCTGCAAGTCAACATTTTCAGACTTAGAGGAGGTATTTTATGGGAGGCAACAGAGAGTATAAGAGCGATGTTTTCAGCATGCTGATGGAGTATCCGGAGAAAGCACTGAGTGTTTATAATGCGTTAAATGGTTCGGATTACCGGGATCCGTCGAAAGTCAGGATGTTTAAGCTGGAGCACAGCATTCAGCTTTCGATTCGAAATGATGCGTCATTTATCGTTGACAGTTATCTGAGCTTGTATGAGCACCAGAGCAGTTCGAATCCGAACATGCCGCTGCGGTTTCTGTTTTACGTGACAGATTTGTTTAAGGATATCGTGAAGAACCGGGATCTGTTTTCTTCGAATCTGGTGAAGATTCCTACACCATCATTTGTGGTTTTTTATAATGGGATTGACGAGCGGCCGGCTTTGGAACATCTGAAGCTGTCAAATGCTTTTGAACATCCGGTAGATTTCCCGGATCTGGAATTAAAATGTAAGGTTTATAACATCAATCCGGGGAATAATAAGGAGTTGATGGACAAATGCAGCGTGCTGGAGGAATATACCATTTTTGTGGAGCGGGTAAGGGCTTACAAGACGCAGTATCCTTTGGAAGAGGCTCTGGACTGCGCCATAGATAGTTGTGTGGCTGACCATATCCTGGAGGATTTCCTCCGGGAGCGAAGAGGGGAGGTAAAGCGGGCGATGACATTAGATTATACAATTGAGCGGAGGCTGCAGCTGGCGAGGGAAGAGAATCGGGAGATTATTGAAAAACTGACAGAGAAGAATGAGGATCTGGCAGAGAAGAACGAGGCCCTTTCTGAGAGGAATAATCAACTCATTAAGGAGAAGAATCAGATATCTGAGGAGAAACAACAGTTGGCAGAGGAGAACGAAAGACTTGCTGCCGAGCTTGCCAGATTAAAGAAATGACTGCAGGTGCCTGACTCCGGAAAGAAACGGAGTGATACTGCGAAGATATATGGCTTTGGTTGCAAATGTGGACCTTAGGAAGAAAGTATTCGGGTTTTAAGGCTCTATATTTTAAGTGCGTTGTAGAAAGTGTTAAATCGACAGATATGGATAAATCCGGTCTGGCGGGATCATTTGCCCCGCCGAACCGGATTTGGTGTATTAGCTGTTTTTGAACTTTTCGAGTTCGGCGTAAAGCTGCTCTATGCGAGCCTGCTGTTCAGCGTTTGTTTTTTCCAAATCAGAGTTTGTTTTTTCCAAATCAGAGTTTGTTTTTTCCAGATCAGAGTTTGTTTTCTTCAGATCAGAGTTTGCATTCTGTAAATCAGCATTTTCAATCTTCAGATCAGCGTTTTCGTTTTTCAGATCCGCATTGGCATTCTGCAGATTAATGTTTTCTTCCTGCTGCTCGGCAAGCTGAGCCTTTGCCTCTTTTATTTCATTTTCCTTCATCTGCTGAAACATATTATAGTCATCCCGTGCCTGACACTGGAGGCGGATGTTTTCTTTTGCATTCAGCTCATATAAAGTTTCGGCGGTGTCACGGACATCCGCATATTTCTCGGCAAGCATTTGAACCTCCTTCCACGTGGTGGCTTTGAAGAGCGAGGCCCAGTAGTCAATATGGAACTCCTTATCTTCTACGGTTGCTAAGTGAATCTTAGTTAAGTCTACCACAGAGAGGCGGAATTTGTCACTATAAACATGATGGTTTCTGATGTTCAGCATCATGTGTGTGGCATAGAATTCCGGCACTTCCGGGAACGGAGTGAAGTTGAGAAAGCCGATGTGTATGGCGGGAGATACTTCTGCATAGTCCTCGCCTTTTGAAGGGCTGTCGAAGGTGCGGCAGAGATAAATCAGGGACCGTTCTGCCCAGTCAGAAAGCGAAAAAAAAATACTCTGCTCATTCAGCCCAAACGATTGACGCAATGGGTAGAATAGGGTAAAATACGGGTAGAATAATTCGGAGGCGATGATGATGGTACGCAGGAAAAGCGAGAATATCGAATTTAAGATGATCGTGGTTGACGATGTGAAAAAAGAGATCATAGCATTTGCAAACTGCGATGGGGGAAAACTCTATATCGGAATCCAGGATGATGGGACTGTGGCTGGCGTTGCCGACCCTGACAGTGTGGCGCTGCAGATCAGCAATATGGTTCGGGATGCGATCAAGCCGGATTTGACAATGTTTATCCATTATGAGACGGTAGAGATGGAAGGAAAACAGGTCGTTTTAGTGGATATTCAACAGGGAACAGAACGCCCTTACTATATCGCAAAGAAAGGACTTCGTCCGGAAGGCGTATATGTCCGTCAGGGTTATTCGTCTGCACCGGCGACAAACACCGCAATCCGGCGCATGATCAAGGAGACAGATGGCGATCATTATGAAGAAATGAGGTCGCTGGAGCAGGACTTGACTTTTGATGCTACTGCGAATGAATTTGCCAAAAGGAACATCGCTTTTGGCTCCGCTCAAATGAGAACGCTGGGGATCACAAGCAGAGATGGCGTCTATACAAACCTTGGCCTTTTGCTTTCCGATCAGTGCGCCCACACGATCAAAACAGCGGTTTTTGAAGGAACGACACAAAGTGAGTTTAAGGATCGAAAGGAATTTACCGGGTCACTGCTGAAACAGATGAACGAGGTTTATGAATATATTGATTTTCGGAATCAGGTGCATTCGACCTTTGACAAACTCCGCCGTATTGACAAGAGGGATATTCCGGAGGTGGCTGTACGGGAAGCACTGCTGAATTTGCTGGTTCATCGTGAATACTCTTTCAGTGCCAGTGCCCTTATCAGTATCTACACAGACAGGATAGAATTTGTTTCCATTGGTGGTCTGGTCAGTGGCGTCACCTTGAATGATGTCATGATGGGGATCTCTGTATGCCGCAATGCAAACCTGGCAAATGTGTTCTACCGTCTGGAATTGATTGAAGTATATGGGACAGGTATTCGCAAAATCATGGACGCATATGAAGGTACCGGTGTGACACCGCAGATCGAAACCTCTGATAATGCGTTTAAGATCATTTTGCCGAACCTGAATGTACAGCCCAATGCCGGGGCAGCCAAACGAAAGGATGATCCCAGCGATACGGACGAGGGAAAGCTGCTCCTGCTCCTGAAAGAGCAGGGAAGCATTAAGCGAAAGGATGCGGAAGAACTGTTGGGGATCAGTCGGTCAGTATGTGGCCGTATTTTAAAAAAGCTGGTGGATGATGGAACAATCGTACAGGAGGGAAAGGGCAAAAATACGCATTATCGTCTCCCATAATTCTTATACTTGGCACAGGGCGCAGGACGCGGGTGCCTGACCCCGGAAAAACCTCAGAGATTGGGGGAAACAATGTTTACATGCAGAAAACAGCGTATAAGGGGATGGAGCACAGCCCCTGCTCGTCCTGTCCGAAATTCCGGGCAGAAATCCGGATCATTTCCTCCGGATGATACATGTTGGAAAAGTGACGCATGCTTTTTGCGTGGACATTTACATCATATTTTACTTCCACCGGGATTACGATTCCTTTTTTCTGCAACAGGAAGTCAACTTCAGCTGTCGGGGAGTCTGAAGTCCAATAAAAGAGCTTATGACCGCAGGCGGCCAGCGTCTGTGCAACATAATTTTCCGCAAGTGCGCCCTTAAAAATATCTGACAATTCCTGGCGAATCACATTTTCCGGCATAATCCCGGAGGCGGCTGAGAGCAGGCCGACGTCGGACATATATAGTTTAAAGGAGGATAAGTCCTGTGTGATGGCAAGCGGCACTTCGCCTCTGGTGACCCGGTCACACTCGAGGGCAATGCCGGACATTACCATCCATGATATGGATTCTCCGAACAAACCAGCGGTGGCTCCCTTGCGAATCAGCTTATACTGAAACTTTTTGTTGTCTTTTGCGAGTTGTGCCGGGAGAGAGCGGAAGGCATTTTGTATCTTTGCACATTCACCGGGGGTGGAATACTTTGCCATGTCCGCGGTGTACGCGCTAAGAATCATAGTCTGCAGTTCAGGGATGTTGATCAGAGATTCTTCTTCCAGATACTTTTTCACAACCGCGGGCATACCTCCTACAAAAAGATAACGCCTGAGCCATTGCATCAGTTCCCGATGTGTTTGCTCCGGCATTTCGCTCATGTTGTCGAAGTGCTCGCGGATGATTGGTACAAGATGTTTGTTTCCCGTGGCTGCGAGGAACTCGTCAAACCGGAGCGGATACATGGTTTTTAAAATGACTTTTCCTACCGGAAAGGAATACTGTTCTCTGTGTATCGCTACGCCCAGAAGGCTCCCGGCTGCTGCAATGTGATATTCCGGCGCTTCCTCCGCGAAATATTTCAGAGAGGTCAGTGCTCTTTCACAGGACTGTATTTCGTCAAAAATCAATAAGGTCTGTTCCGGTACAATGGTTTCTGAAAAATATTCTTCCAAAAAGCGGATGATACGATCCGGATTCAGCTCTCCTCCGAAAAACTCGGAGATGACCGGCATTCGTTCGAAGTTTACGTAGATTGTATTTTTATAATATTCTTTGCCAAAATGCAGCAGAGTATAGGTCTTTCCTACTTGTCTCGCTCCGTAAAGCACAAGAGGAAGGCGGTCTTTCTGCGTCTCTTTCCATGTTAATAATTCTTTTGTGATGATTCGTTCCATGCTATGGCACCTCACATGCTGTTTTCTGTAATTATTATAGGGTATTTTCCTGATTGAGTCAATAAAAATCATTTTAAAATGATTTTTTTGTAATAAAAAATCATTCTGGAATGATTATTTTGCAAATAATGCAGATGCCAGTAT
>JAJQCB010000084.1 GCA_021203005.1 Clostridiales bacterium
TTCATATCGGCAAAAGCCACATGAGCCAGTACTGCAGCGGCAAGACCGTCCCCCGGGCGGACATCCTGCGCGTGCTTGCGCAGGTACTGGAAGTCAATCCGCTCTGGCTCCAGGGCGGGGATGTGCCGCGGGATATTATAAATGCTGAAAGCATTTCATCGGATGCGGAAGAATCCGCCGCAGAACCCAGCTCATCATCAACATCATCACCTGACCAGAATAGAGGAGACCACACCATGAGACAATTTCAGAAATCAAGCAAACTCGACAATGTATTATATGATGTCCGCGGACCGGTCGTGGACGAGGCGCAGCGCATGAGCGACTCCGGCATCCATGTCTTAAAGCTGAACATCGGAAACCCTGCACCGTTCGGTTTCCGCGCACCGGAAGAAGTAGTCTATGATATCCGCCGGCAGATTGCCGACTGCGAAGGCTATTCCGATTCCAAGGGGCTCTTCTCGGCGCGGAAAGCGATCATGCAGTATGCGCAGCTGAAGCAGATTCCGAATGTGTCCATATCCGACATCTACACCGGCAACGGTGCCAGCGAACTCATCAACCTTTGCATGCAGGCGCTCCTTGATACCGGAGATGAGATTTTGATCCCGTCACCCGACTATCCCCTGTGGACCGCTACCGCCACGCTGGCCGGCGGCACTCCCGTCCACTACATCTGTGACGAGCAGTCGGAATGGAACCCGGATTTGGAGGACATGGAGAAAAAAATCACAGACCGCACCAAGGCGATCGTGATCATCAACCCAAACAACCCCACCGGCGCGCTCTACCCGAGGGAAGTCCTGGAAAAAATCGTGGAGATTGCCCGCCGCCACCAGCTTATGATCTTCTCCGACGAGATGTACGACCGCCTGGTCATGGACTGTGAGGAACATGTCTCCATCGCCTCCCTGGTGCCGGATCTGTTCTGCGTCACATTCAGCGGGCTCTCCAAGTCCCACATGGTGGCAGGCTTCCGCATCGGCTGGATGATTTTAAGCGGCAACAAGGCGCTTGCAAAAGACTACATTGAGGGGCTGAACATGCTCTCCAACATGCGCCTCTGCTCCAATGTCCCGGCACAGTCCATCGTGCAGACCGCCCTGGGAGGATACCAGAGCGTTAAAAATTATATCGTGCCCGGCGGACGGGTCTATGAACAGCGAAACTACGTCTACGAGGCCTTAAACGACATCCCCGGCGTCAGCGCCGTGAAGCCCAAAGCAGGATTTTATATCTTCCCGAAGCTGGATGTGAAAAAATTCAACATATTCAATGATGAACAGTTCGCACTGGACTTCCTGAAAGAAAAGCGCGTCCTCGTCGTGCAGGGCACCGGCTTCAACTGGAAGCAGCCGGATCACTTCCGGATTGTCTATCTGCCCCGGGTTGAGATTCTGGAGGAAGCCATGGGAAAACTGTCCGACTTCCTGCAGACGTACCGCCAGTAGCAGAAATAGGCAAAACTAACAAAAACAAGCCATGTTTAACCGCCTTTTGTATTTCAGTTTGTACAAGAAAAGCTCTTGCAATCTCGTTTCATTTGTATTATGATGGTGGAAACGAAGCACCCGTTGCTTAAAAGATTATCAAAGGAGGATTTTATCATGGCATATGTTATTGGCGATAGCTGCATTTCCTGTGGAGCTTGTGAGGGTACATGTCCGGTAGGCGCGATTTCTGAGGGCGATGAGCACTTCATGATCGACGCTGATTCCTGCCTGAGCTGTGGCGCTTGTGCTGACGGATGTCCGGTAGGCGCAATCGAGGCTGACTGATCCATAGCAACTACTTATGAATGAAAAAAGCTGCTATCCCATATGGGGTAGCAGCTTTCCTTTTTACACGATCACCGGGAACTCTATTTCCATACCAACTACGGAGTCCACTCATGCAGAAAACCTTTTATGACAGACTGGCACGCCCTTTTGAGGCAGAAGAGCGAAAAAAAAGAAGACTGATCCGCGCAAACGATATCGTCTCCAAAGCTTTTTATATAGCATACCCTGTCCTGCTGGCCGTGCTTGCCCTGATGCGGGATGCACGCCTGATCCGTGTCTTTCTGGTGCCGCTGCTTTCTTTCCTGGCCGTCACAATATTCCGCAAAGCCCTCAATGCCCCTCGTCCCTATGAGGTCTGGGACAGTCCGCCACTGATTCCCAAAGATACAAAAGGAATTTCTTTCCCGAGCCGCCATGTGTTCTGCGTATTTATTATCGCCATGGCAACGGCCTATGTCTGCAAACCTGCCGCTATCGTCATGATGACTGCCGGTGTCTTTCTGGCCGCAGTCCGCGTCATCGCCAGAATACATTTTATCAAAGACGTCGTTGCGGGAGCTCTGATCGCTATTATACTGGGATGGGTTGGATTCTGGGTAATCTAAATGCCACCTATAGCAAAACAGCCCGAAGCCCGGATTATTCCTGAAAGTATTTCCTTCCGCCCCGGCCAGGCATTATTGCACGTCATCATACTGAACCATATAATCCGATTCATCCAGCGAATAATATGCGATCTGGTCCGAATCTACATAACACATGCCAAGCTTTTCCAATGCGATCTCTGCAATCTCCTCAAGGTTCTCCGCGGATGCCAGCCGTTTTTCTCTGGTATCGTTCTCATCCTCCTACTCTGTGATCTGCTCCTTCAAGTAAGTAATCTGAGCCGCCCGAGCGGAAACCCGGTTCTGCATCCCCAGATACAAACAGCAGATAATACCAAAAAAACAGATCGTCATCGTCAAAAAAAAGGACAGAGCCCCTGTTGATGGACTCTGCCCGTTGTCTATTCTCCTGTGCGTGGCGGCAAATCTCCCGTCTGCGAATCCGCTCCTCGCGCTCCGCGATAATATGAGCCGGCACCTTTACCGGCTCCAATACATACGACCCATCCGCCATCTGTACGAACCGACAATACTGCCCTTTGTCCTCCGTCTCTATCATTTCCTCAGAAAACTGACTCATACCACAACATCTCCAACTTCCAGGATTGTGTAACCACAAGATATAGTATATCGCATTTTCTGACAGATGTACAGCACTTTCGACAGATTTTCACATAAATTTTAATTATTCTTATGCTTTCCCGTCCATATCGTCCTCTGTATTTTCATTTTTCCCTGAAGTATCATTATGCTCTGCATTTTTATCTTTCTCTGAAGGGTGTTTAAAAAGAAAATGAAAAGCGCGGAGTGCAGCCAGAGGTATCTTACTCCAATAACTGTCTTTTTCCACTTTCTTTTTAATCTCCTCCAAATGGTCATCTCCCATACGATTTCCTCCTTTTTGTGTTCGAATGCCAGCTTAGGCAGATCAGAACCTTATCGCTCCTCTCTGTCCAGGTATCGGCGCTCCGATGTCAGGCTCTTATAGGCCGGACGGATAATCTTGTTGGCCGACACCAGTTCCTCAATCCGGTGCGCGCTCCATCCCGCAATCCGTGCAACAGCAAAAAGCGGCGTGTAGAGCTCCTCCGGAATCCCCAGCATCTGATACACAAATCCGCTGTAGAAGTCCACATTCGGGCTGACGCCCTTAAATATTTTCCGCTTGTCCGCAATCAGCTTTGTCGCGGCAGTCTCAATATTATTATAAAGCGCCATCTCTTTTGCCATGTCTTTCTCAGCGGCGAGCGCTTCCACAAAGCCTTTGAATATCTCCTCTCTTGGATCCGACAGAGAGTACACGGCATGTCCCATTCCGTAGATCAGACCCATGTGATCAAAAGCCTCCCCGTCCAGGATTTTAGAAAGGTAAGCGGAAACTTCCTCGATGTCCTCATAGTCCCGCACATGCGCCTTGATATCCTTCATCATGTGCATCACCATGATATTTGCACCGCCGTGCCGGCTCCCTTTCAGAGAACACAGTGCCGCTGCAATAGCGGAATAGGTATCTGAACCGGACGAGGTGACCACCCGGGTGGTAAAAGTGGAGTTGTTGCCGCCGCCGTGCTCCGCGTGGAGCAGCAACGCCACATCCAGCACCCTGGCCTCCAGCTCCGTATAGTTCATATCCGGGCGCAGCATCCGCAGAAAATTCTCCGCGATGGAGAGCGCCGGATCCGGTCTGTGGATATACATACTTTCATCATTGTCATAATGGTTGTAGGCATGGTAGCCGTAAACCGCAAGCATGGGAAAAATGCTCATCAGCTGCATACACTGACGCAGCACATTATCGATATCCAGATTGGCGGCCTCCTCATCATAAGAAGCCAGCGTGAGCACGCTCCTCGTCATGGAATTCATGATGTCATGGTTGGGTGCTTTCATAATGACATCTCTGGTAAAGTTGGAGGGCATGGTGCGCTTTTCACCCAGTATCTCACAGAATGACATAAGTTCCGCTTCCGTAGGCAGTTCTCCGAATAGCAACAGATAGGTTGCTTCCTCGTAAGCAAATTTTTTACCGGAACTGCCCGTAATCAGATCCCGGACATCATATCCCCGGTACGTCAGCTGGCCGCGGCACGGTGTCTTTTTCCCATTCACATTTTTAAATGCCTTGATATTGGAGATGTTGGTAAGACCGGCCAGAACGCCTTTTCCATTCTCATCGCGAAGGCCAACCTTAACGCCAAGCTCCTGTGTCAATGTTTTGCTTATCCGGTCATTTTCATAGCACAGTTTTTCTTTTTTGCTGAAATAATCCTGAAATGCCGCGTTATCCATATATAAAACCCTTTCCTTTTCGTATGCTGCATTATTAGCAGCACAACCGTTATATTCCTCACAGGTCACTGTACAAATAACACAGCCCGTACCGTTTACCGCATGGACTGTGTCATTGTGTAATCGCTGTTTCAATAGTTGTGAAAACCTTAACACAGTTTTTAGCACTCGTCAACCACGAGTGCCAGTATTTCATAGAATCTTTAGAATTTCGTGTCCTGCGCAATCTCAAACGACAGCAGCAAATGAAGCCTCACCAAATCATCATCCAGATCATCCGGAACCAGTTCTCCCAGACGCTTCAGACGATACAGCAACGTATTGCGGTGCAGATGCAGCGTTCTGGCAGTCTCCGCGATATTTCGCTCTTTTTTCAGATAAATACGCAGCGTCTCATAAAAATCCGTGTGATGTTCGTCATCATAACTGCGCAGGATCTTCAGTGCAGAATGAAGCGTATCCGGAAGGATGGAGCTTTTCATCTGCTCCAGCAAGTAGGGGAGGACATAATTTTTTCCCTCATACACCTCCCCCACCTT
Source organism: Clostridiales bacterium (assembly GCA_021203005.1). GTDB lineage: Bacteria > Bacillota > Clostridia > Lachnospirales > Lachnospiraceae > Eubacterium_I. The sequence goes on from JAJQCB010000084.1 coordinate 5,215, forward strand.
CTTTTCACAGTGCTCCGATGTAACCTTCGCATACTGATAATTGTCATAAAAAGAATCTGCAAGATAAAATATCTGCCCCATTGCCGCATAATATTTGGCATTTGTAAGCCACGGTTCCAACTGACGCGTCGTCTCCTCCAGAGATGTGATTCTCAGGTTGCAGAGCAGGCACACGGATAAATCCAGGGTAACCGCATACAGATTTTGGAAGACGACATTCAGGGAATGCGCCAGATGTGTGTTGATACTGTATGGCTGCAGAGGAGCATCCAGTTTTAGGAAAACCAGGGGATCCCCCTCCTGCCAGCCGAGCAGAAGCAGCCTGCGGCGCAGTTCTGAAGAATCTGCTTTTTCATCGGAAACAGCAGTCCGGATCTGTGCATCCAGAATCACATGACTCTGCTCCTGGATATGAAGCTGAAACCACCGCTCAATGTAAGCACAGAAAAGAGAATAGCAATCCAGTTCACCCGGATTAATTTTTCCATCCATAGCAATCAGCGACGCCGAACCTAAGAAACTGTCCCGGATAATAAAATTATAGTGATAGGATTTGTTCGGGAAGAACGGCTCGTCATAAGTGTATATTCCTTTCCGGGTAATGTGGTCCGGATCGGACTGGTTGAGAGTCAGAAGAAACTCCATATCACTGGAACCGTAAAGCAGCAGAGAGTCCCACAGTTCATCCACCTCTCCCACCCCGTATCCCGGCGTATGCGCCAGATGCCGCTGCAGCGGATCCAGCAAAAATGCCGGCCGGCCCAACACTTCCGCGGAAGCGTCAAATAAGTCCTGCAGCATCGCTCCTGTCGTGATCAGATTCATCATCGCGGTGTCCCATGATGTATAAAAAGAAAGCACATCCAGCACACAGTTCAGCACTTCCTCCAGATCCGTGGTATCCAGCTTCAGCAGATCATTCCTGTGGGTACAGATCACACTATCATTCCCGTTTTTAAACAGATCGCTGAGCCTGCCGATATACAAGGTGTTTTTTTCCATCGTGACATTCGCGGAAAATAAACGCACTGCCTCAATCTCAAACGCGTTGGAACGTATTTCTGCCTGAGGGTGAAACTCTCTCAGCCCATAGGCAAATATCTGCATGCTTAATCTCATGTCATGTGATCCTTTCTTTTTTTGATTCCTTTATCTGTACTTCTTCTGTCTTCTTCGTCCATATATTTTTGTATATTATACACCAATAATCCCAGATTAACAATCCCATCTTTTGTATACTTTATACGTATATCATTCCGATTAAATATGTTGAAATATAAGTAATAGGGCGGGTTGCACGGAGGATTTTTATTGTGCTGTCGAAGAAACCGTCACATAACAAAATCACAAGGAGGAGAACTAACTATGAACTCAAACGAAAAATTTGAACGGATGCTGCGCCTGGAAAAACCGAAAGATCGCTCGGAGATTCCCTATATGCCGCAGATCTTAACCTGGGCCGGCACCTGCGCCGGCATCTCGCAGGCAGAGATCGTAAACAATGTAGACCGCAATATCGAAGCGCTCGACATTACTTTCGAAAAAATCGGAAAACCGGATGTCATGATGTGCACCCCTTTGAAAGACAACGTATTTATCATGGGACTCCCTGTCCGTCTTCCCGGAAAAGAGCTGGGCGAAAACGACCTGTACCAGTTTGTGGAGACAGACCTTTTTGATCTGCAGGATGGCGAGGAATACGACCGCATTTTACAGATGGGCTGGCAGGCATGGAACGGCATGATGCTCTGCCGCATCCAGAATCCGCCGTTTACCTCGCCGGAGCAGTTGATGGCGCGGTTCGGCGTTATGGGAGAAAACTGCGGAAAGATGGCTATGCACTTTATCCCGCAGGGCATCGCACCATTGACGCACACAGCCTGCGCTCCTGTCTATGACACGCTGTCCCAGTCCCACACAATGGAAGAATTCTGCTTTGACATGTTCGATTATCCGGAAAAAGTGCAGGAAGTTATCATGAAATGCACGCCGGATGTCATCGGTCAGGCGATCGGCGGAGCAAAACAGGTACACGGCACCCGCGTCGGCGTCTACGCGATGCGCTCCTCCGCCACCTTCGTTTCCCCGGATTCCTTCGAGGAATTCTGCTGGCCGGCGTTAAAGATGATGATCGAAGCATTCTGGGCTGAGGGCATTACAACTGTCCTGCATGCGGACGGCAACTGGCTTCCGATGCTCAAATACTTCAAGGAAGTCCCCAAATCCAGCGTACATTTCGAGCTGGACGGAGACACCGACATGCGCAAGGCATTCGAGATACTGGAAGGATGGCAGAGCATGCGCGGTGACGTACCGGCCTCCCTGCTCTGCTATGGCACACCGGACGAGGTTTCTGAATACTGCGAAAACCTGATTCAGGATATTGGAATGAAAGGCGGATTTATGCTCGGTTCAGGCTGCGAAGTGCCGATGAATGCGAAGCTGGAAAATGTATTGGTCATGGGGAATTCCCTGAAAATCTGACCAGAATTATTTTTGCACCAAACACTCAGAAATGAGTAATAATCATCACAAAAAAGGGAGTGAAAAACAAATGTCACAAAACAAATCAATTAACATCGGATTTCGGGGATGGATGCTTGTAATCTATCAGTTTACCGCATTTTTTATGTACACTGCATTTACGAACTATCCACTGAACATCCTGGCAGACTTTTACGGAGGTGCCACAAAAATTTCCACCATTTACACAGTCTGCGGACTGATCGGAATTGCTATCCAGCTGATATTATCAGGGCAGATCCGGAAATTTAACATCAAGGTATTCAGTGCGACTCTCGGATTGTGCACCCTGGTTCTTGGTCTTCTGATCATGTTCCTGCCGTTTTCCAGCGCGAACGTGTGGTGTATCTGTTATACACTGGAAGTCATCTGTGCGACCATGTATGCTACGTTCTCAGTAAGTATCCTGGTAGGCCAGTGGTTCCCGAGGCGCAAAGGCACGATCATGGGAATTGCGACTATCGCATTTCCGGTTGCAAACGGATGTATCGGCGCATTTGCAAACAGCGTTTTTGCCACGGGCGAACCGAATGTGAGCGGAGCTTATATGCCGTTTTTCATCATCTTTGTCATCGGCTGGCTGATCGGTGTTATCTTCTTAAAGGATTACCCGGAGCAGTGCGGGTGCTACCGTGATAATGACAAGAGCCTGACGCCGGAAGTGGCAAAAGCCATGATGGAACAGGAGCTCGAAGACAAGAAGACAACCGTATGGAAAGCGAATCACCTCTATGCCTGCCGTGACTTCTGGTTCATCGTCATTCCGGAAGGATTCCTGCTCATGTTCTCCGTCGGCATTATGACCCAGACCAGCGCAATCATCGGACAGTTTGAGGAACAGCTTTCCTTCCTGGGCGGATATGCCGGTGTCATGGTCATGATCATGATTGTCGGATGCCTCGGCAGTTATCTTCTTGGTGTCATCGATACCAGGATTGGCACGAGAAAGTCTATCATCATGGCATCTGCGATCATGCTCCTTGCGGGTATCCTGGGCATGATTCCCAATGCGATCTCACTGCTGATCTCCATGATCTGCCTGGCGCTGTTTATGGGTGCAGGCTCCAACTACACAGTATCTTCGGCGGCACAGTACTGGCGCAGGGAAGATTTCTCCAGCGTGTTTGCAGGTCTGAACCCGATCGCGAATATTTTATCTACGATGGGACCGATGATGATTGCGCGGCTGATCTATTCCGCGATGGGCTATCAGGCTGTATTCATGGTGACGGCGATTGCCGGTGCGTTATCTGTTGTCCTGATGCTTCTGTTTAAGCCGTCTCATGTGAAAGAAATCGACGATAAGTACAGATCAGCAGCCGGAAAACCGTTGGACGATGCTTTGGCTGGACGCATGTAATATTTTTCCTATATATCGAAAACCCTACATACCTGCAAAAGCGGCCAGCTAAAAACCGGCCGCTTTTGCATTTGAGATATTTATTCATTTTTCATATATTCTATAATCATCCCGTCTGTTTTTGCCCGGCATACATGAATGGAATTTCCGAAATAATCTCTATTCTGCGCAAAAATATCGCTTTTCCTACAATTCCGAGAGATCTATCTGATAAATATACCCCCGCGGCTCTGCTTCCCGCTGATAAAACATAACCATGTACCACGGCAGATATTCTATGCCATTTTCCTCCTCAGCATTTCCTTTGCAAAAAACAATTTTTTTTCCAAAAATCCAGTTTTCAACCTCCGACATATGATTTATGGCCTGGTGCTTTTTGTAATCATTTCCGGATTTCACTTCAATTAAATCCGTCTCCATCCCGTTCTGTACCACAAAATCCACTTCACCTATTTTTTTCGATTCATAATAATGAAGAGAAAAGCCCCCGGATCTGATTGACTGTGCAAATGCATTCTCCAGAATACTTCCCATATTCACCGACACATCTCCATTCAAAAGTACAAACTGGATATTCGTCATACACGCTGCGCAGAGCAAGCCAGTGTCATTTAAAAACAGCTTGAAGATGTTTCTCTTTTCATTTATCTGCAACGGCGGCTGCGGCTCCGTAACATTATAAGAGGGCAGCGCCACTCCTGCATCACTCAGCCACAAAAATGAGTTCTCGTAGCGATTATACCTGCCATTTCCATCAACCTTATTCAAAAAGAACCTTCTGTTTTTATCATTTAACTGCGACGGAATGCTGTCGAAAATTGCCTGTATCTTAATCCGCTCACTCCCGACCGCGTATTTTGAAATATCCAGACGATATAACTCCAGGATATCCCTCTGTACCTGAACAACCTTTCCGATATCATGAGTATCCACATATGTCTGCACTGCGGCAGGCATCCCGCCAACGACAATATACGTATAAAAAAGCTTCAGCATCGTTGTGTGGATAGCATCAGGAACCGATTCTTTTTTCACATAACATTGTCTGAGACGTGAAATTGTCGACTCCTGCACTCCGTTTGCATACGCATATTCCTCAAAGTTCATGGGGTACATATAATAAATTTCTTCAAAACCCACCGGATAGGAACGCACCTCATGATATCGGACGCCCAGCATGGATCCGGACTCAATATAATCAAATCGTCCGTCTTCTACCAGGAATTTTATCGCAGACCGGGCATTCGGGCACTCCTGAATTTCATCCAGAAATACCAAAGTCTTTCCAGGCTCCATTTTCTGCATTTTAAAAGCTGTCAGATTTTCTATAATCGTGTCTGCATCCAGATTCCCCGCAAAAATCTTTTGCGCATCCGTGTCAGTGACAAAATTAATTTCCACAAAATTCTCATACTGCTCGCGCCCGAACTGCTCGATGATCGTTGTCTTTCCAATCTGTCTTGCGCCGATCACACAAAGTGCTCTTTTTGGCTTTTCATCTTTCCATGATTTAAGCTTTGAATAAATTTGTCTCTCAAGCATAGGTCACAATACCTCCGATATCAGCATTGTAACATTTTTCCGAGGTTTTTCAATGGTTTTTGTAACGTTTTTCCGTTTCTGACCATTACTTAACGTTACATTTTTCACAGGAAAGTCGTTTTCAATGTACCTGTCTGAAAAGCTGCCACAACATTCACAGGAATTTAAAATTATCCTTGAAAATCTCTTTCATCGGATTATAATTGTCCACATTCCAGGCCAAAGTCAGGCTGGGGTCGCTGACCTGATCTACTTCTAGAAAGCGCACATTAGGAGTCTTATACAGGTTGTTGCGGGTATCGAGCATACAGACGCCTACACCGGCCTCCACCCAGAGCATCTCCTCCTGCAGGGATGAAGCAAACTTCACTTTCGGCGTGAACCCGCAGCTCTTACACCCGTCCAGTATCAGGCGCGGCGATGTCTCCGAATCCTCCGGCGACACCATGATAAACGTATCATCCTTAAAATCCGAAAGCTTGACATATTTTGCGTCCGCCAGCCGATGATTTTTATGTACGACGATATGGTCTTTGGTATGGACGATGACCTTTGTCTGAATCTTTTCCCGGTCTTTCACATCAAAATACAGGGTGATAATCAGATCCAGCTCGTTGCTGTACAGCTTCTCAATCAGCATGTTGAAGCTGTAATTGCGCAGATTTATTTTCACCTGAGGATAAAACTGCGCGAAGTGCTGCAGAACTTCGGGAAACAGATCCCCCACATACGCACCTTCGAGAACACCGATATTTAACTCGCCACTTAAGCCCGCAAAGCTGCTCTGCGCTTTTGCCACTGCAAGATTATAATCATTATAAATCTTCTCAAATTCCTCCAGCAGCACCACAGCCGCCGGCGTCAGCTTCACAGAGCGGTTATTACGGATAAACAGCTGCATATTCAGCTCCATCTCAATAGATGCGATCTGGCGGCTGAGCGCCGGCTGTGTGATAAAAAGCTTGTCCGCTGCCTTGGTGAAATTCAGACATTTCGCGGTTGTGATAAAATACTTAATCTGCACTATCGTCATATAGAACTGATCTCCTTTCGGGCATTGCGGGCAAATTCCAGCTGGCTGTCCTTATTATACACCTTGTTATGCACCTTGTCGAACAGCAATCGACAAAACCCCCAAAACTTCGCCAGGCAAAGTATTGGGGTTTTGTCAAATAGGGTTTTCGGATTTCACCTTTCGGTTTCGTAATAATTCAATGTTCTTATTTTTTCCCCATCTTCGAGAAAATAGCCGGCAATCGTAACGCCAAATACCATCGCAACTGCTTCAATAATAATACGAGCTACCATAACATTTCCTCCTTTTCCTTAACAAGCTGCCTGTTCCTCTTTGGAAAGCTTGAAATAACCCGGTTTTCCGGGAAGCACAGCGGTAAGAACCACTCCGAGCACCAGGGAGATGATAACGCACAGGTATACCTGGTGGAAATTCGACATGCCCAGGTAATCCTGAAGTCCGCATGTGATCCAGATTACATTTGCGATCCACGATACAAAGCATGTGATTGCAGCCGCAACCGTACTTCTCTTGGTTTGTTTTTGTGTATACTTAGTATACACGTTTGTTTTTTGGACGCCCAATTCACCTTTCTCATCCTGCCATGCATTTTGGTTATCATTGCCATTTCTCCTTGTAATCAATCAAAAATCAACGAAAAAAGGAAGCCTGAAATCACGGTTTTTTCAGCTTCCTTTTCCACAGATTTTAGAAAAATTTAATTTTTTAATGTCTCTTTTTCATTGTGCCATGCATTATTGTAATAACACGCCGTAAGCCACCATCGGTCCGTCTTTTATGATCGCCAAACTGGATACCTGATACAGAATCATCCCGTTGGTTTTCGCCCGGCACACATGGATGACGATTCCGAAATAATCACGGATTTCGCCGAGGATATCTCCTTTTGAAAAAAATTCTCCCGGCTCAAAAAAAGGATACCAACATCCCGCAACCGGGGCATTTTCATACACCGTCTCCCGAAACAGCAGCGGTTTGGGCACGGGCTTATCCTCCGCATCACCTGCGTCCAATATCTTAAGATAAGCCAGGATCCGCCGGACATCCTTCTTATCCATGTCTACCTCCGCTTTACTCCACATTCCGCGGCCGCCGCGTTCCAGAAGAATGCTGGGGATCCCGATACTGCTGGCATAATTATAGGCGCCGCCCGCAAGGGACTGGGACTCCACCAGGCAGCCGGCAGACACACGGCGGGCCATCTGAAACGATGTTTCTCTCACCTGCGGATCCGACTTGCCCACATAATAGGCATATGTGTGAAGCTTCTCGTAACCGTCTCCGGAGTGCAGGTCAATGTAGTAATCCGCCGCGGAAAAGAGCTCTTTTGTAATCGTATAACAGATCTGGTCCGCCACTGTTCCGTTTGCCCTGCCGGGGAATTCCCGGTTCAGGTTCTTGTTATCTTCGTAGACCATACTCATGGTACGGCGCAGGAAACCGCTGACATTTACCAGCGGAATAATGATCACGGTCCCTTTCACTTCTTCCGGCTGCAGCTCATTTCCCAGTTCAATCGCAGCCTGAATTCCGACATACTCCGCATTATGGATTCCCGCTGTGATCAGCACAGTCTTTCCCTCGCCTCCGCAGATTACCGTCATCGGAAGCTCATATCCGCATCCTGTTACTTTCAGAAATCCCGACTTTTTTTCACCCGGGCGCACCTCCATATTTCCAATTCTCATAAATATCCTCCATATCCTTATTCGCTGCAAAAGCCTGTGAGCCAAAACAGCTCACAGGCCAGTTTTACACAAGGCTGCTCGGGGAAGGTAACGGCATTACAGCCCGCAGCCAGCATAACAAGTGCAGGGCACAAATATGTCCTCTGCCCCATTCATTATAAAATATGCAAGGTTCTATTCCGACAGTCTCTCCATCACAGACTCGAGGTCGCTGGCCTGCGCCAGTTCCACAAACGCTTTATAAGTCGCATCCTCATTATAAGCCCGTATGACGCTCATGAGATCGGAACTGCTGTAAGCATTTTCATAAATACTCTGCGTATAGCCGAACAGCTCCGCATACTCTTCATCCGATGCCGCGGTCCAGTATGACTGGTAGATACGGAACGCCTCCCCGTCAGGATTCACCAGATCCGCATCGCCCTTTAAGGCATTGAAGACAGCGACAAAAGCAGGCGCTGCCATGGAAGCATACTTGCCTTTCACATAGTGCAGCATACCGTAACCGTTGTCTGCGATATCATAAATAGCATCGTAGTTTTCCTGCGAAAAGCAGTCCACAACCCCGACTCGCATGAGCGCCGTATCAGCCTCAATCTCCTCCTTCATGTCATCAAATACCGTGCTCAGTCCCACAGCGGAGAGAAGCGCATCATACTGCCCCATATCCAGCGCGGTATAGAAGTTGTCCAGTCCTTCCTCCAGCTGAATATATCCGGGAGTGATGACGATTAACACATCGTCCCGCCCGGTCTCCACCTGCGTCACTTCTGTCACCTGAGCCAGGTTTTCAATGGTGTCGTCATAGGTCACGCCCAGTTCATCCTGTATCGCAGTCAGCATTCCTTCCACACGGGTGTAATGCATATAGTTCTCCGCGTTTCCGGCTCCGCCGCTGACAATCAGGAATGTGCCCGCGCCATCCGCAATAAAATCTTCCGCCATCTCTTTTCCGGCGTTGTACTCCTCCTCGGTGTCCGGGCCGATCACGCCCAGAAACCACTCATTATCCTTTACTGCCTCGAATTCAGAGTCGCTGATGGAAGAGGAGCCCAGCACATAGTACATTTCATTCTCCTCACAGGCAGCGACAACGCTCTCCAGATCTGTCCCGTAAAAACTGATGATTGCAGAGGCACCCTCTTCCTTTGCCTCCTCCACAAAGGCAATCTCATCATCAATGGAATCCAGATCCCCTGACATAATAAATTCTACGGGGAAGCTTTCCGCGATATAATTCCTGTAATAATTGTAAAACATTGTCATTTCAGGGTCTGTCGTACTGTAGACGGCCACACCGATCTTATACGTAGTGTCGTCACTCTCCGCAGCCGCAGATGCTTCCTCACTCTCGTCGACGGACGCGCTGCCGCATCCCGCAAGAGAAAACAGCAGCAGACCCGTCAATAGAATACTTAAAAGCCTCTTTACTTTGTTCTTCATATCAATCTCCATCTCGCACGCCGGTTTTCATCGGCGGCGCCCATTCTATGATTATGCAATATAAGGGTATGGTGCTTAAACCTTTTCCCCTGGTATTGTCATCATTATGCATACAGATGGCATGCTACCTGATGATTTTCCTCAGTTTGTACGAGTAAAGGACGTTCTTCCTTACACCGTGCCATGCATTTCTCACAGCGGTTCTGGAACGGGCACCCGGGCGGAACATCCACCGGACTCGGAGCCTCGCTCTCAATACTCTCGATGGGCTTATCAAAGTCCATATTCAGATCAAATACAACCCCGATCAGTGCCTGTGTGTACGGATGCATGGCATGGTTCGCAACTTTGTTTCCCGGCAGGACCTCAACGATATTGCCCAGATACATGACCGCGACCTGATGTGCAAACGCCTGTACGAGCGCCATATCGTGGCAGATAAAACCAAAGGCGATATCCTTTTCCTTCTGCAATTTTACCAGAAGCTCAATAATCGTCTTCTGCACCGAGACATCCAGCGCCGATGTCGCCTCATCACAGAGTATGATCTCCGGCTCCAGCGCCAGCGCCCGCGCGATTCCCACGCGCTGCCGCTGCCCGCCGCTCATATTATTCGGGTAGCGGGTGGCAAAATCTCCGGGAAGTTCCACCATTTCCAGCAGTTTTCTCGCGGTAGCCTCCTTTTCGCTCTTCTTAATCCGGTTGAAATTCAAAAGAGGCTCACAGATAATATCCATGATCTTCATCTTCGGGTTGAACGCAGCCGCCGGATCCTGGAACACCATCTGAATATTCTGGCGGTGCAGGCGAAGCTCTTCGCCCTTTAACTTTGTGATATCTTTACCGTGGAAAAGGATTTCGCCCTCTGTCGGCTGCTCCAGTGAGACAACCATACGCATGAACGTGCTTTTTCCGCAGCCGCTCTCTCCTACGATACCCAGCGTCTGTCCCTTATAGATGTTTAACGATACATCGTTATTTGCAGTCAGGGTACGATGGTTTGACGCCGGATATTTCTTTGTTATATGCTTTGCTTCCAGTATTAACTCATGTGTATCAGACAAATCGGTACCCTCCCATCGCAGGAACACTTTCGAGCAGTTTTTGCGTGTAGGCGCTGGACGAGTGCTTCAGAATCGTCTCTCTGTCCCCTGTCTCGACGACGTGTCCGTCTTTCATGACAATGATTTTGTCCGCCATATAGGCAGCCACGCCCAGATTGTGGGTTACCACAATAATTCCTGTATTGTATTTATCCCGCAGTTCGATCATCTGGCGCACGATCTGTGCCTGTGTCGTCACATCCAGTGCGCTTGTGGGTTCATCACCGAGCAGGAGCTTCGGCTGAAAGGTCATCGCCATGGCGATTCCGACTCTCTGGCGCATTCCGCCGGAAAGCTGGAACGGATAACTTCTCATGATATTATCACCGTTGGGCAGCCGGGTCTTTTCCAGCATTTCCACCCCCAGATCCCATGCTTCCTTCTTTGACATCTGGCGGTGTGTGCGGATATACTCCACGTACTGAGCCCCAATTCTGCGGATCGGATTGATCATCGCGCCGGAATCCTGAAAAATCATGGAAATCTCCGTCCCGCGCAGGTCCCGCCACTCTTCTTTTGAGTAAGTCAGAAGAGATCTGTCCTCAAACTGGATATCGCCTTCGCTCACATAACCGCCGCCGGGCAGACACCCCAGAATCGCACGGATCACTGTTGATTTACCGCTTCCGCTTTCTCCCACAATGCTGACGATCTCACCCTTTTTCATTTCCAGGTTCACCCCCTGCACCGTAGGTGCAGGGTTTTTCCCATAGGTGATCGAAACATCCTGTATTTTCAGCATCGGATTTCCTCCCTTAATTCACAGGCGCCCAGTCTGTCGTGATCCAGGTGTAATCCAGCGGATACATTTCCACGCCGGTGATTACGCTGTTGTTGTAAGTGATGGAGCTGTTGTAGTAGCCGTGCACGATGGTCGCGGCGTCGTCGATCAGAATCTGCTGCATCTCGATGTACAGTTCCATCTTTTCATCCTCATCGGTGGAGACGATCATCTGCTCATACGCGGCGTCATACTCCTCATTGCTGTAATAACCGTAACCGTCAGAATTTCCGCTGTAGAAATATCCAAGGAACGCATCCGGGTTTCCGGTAGGTACGATGATGGAATTCGCCGTAACCATATCAAAATCTCCGGATTCCTGCAGGGCGAGAATCGTGTCATAATCCTTTACCTGGTAATCCACGCCGATGCCGATGCTGTTTAATACGGTAGAAACAGCCTCCGCGAATGTCTGCAGCTGACGGCTCTCATAAGCCAGGTAAGTCAGGTTGATATTTTCCCCGTCGATCTCGCGGATGCCGTCTCCGTCGGTGTCCACGATTCCGGCTTCGTCGAGCACTTCCTGCGCCTTGTCGAGATCATATTCATAGGGGTCAGTCAGCTCGTCATATCCAAAGTCCATGGATGAGGGCAGTACAGAATAGCCGGCCGTATAGATACCGCCCACCGTCACACTGCACATCGTCTCATCGTCGATCGCATACTGGATTGCCTGGCGCAGGGCGTCATTCGCAAGCAGGCCGTTAAAGTTAAAGTAGGTATTTGCCAGACGTCCGCCTGCCGTACTTTCCACCGTGTAAGCCGAGTCATTCATCAGCGTTTCCAGATCGCTGGCCGTTGTGACATTTTCCACCACATCCACATCGCCGCTCTGGATCGCCATGGCTTTTGTGGTGCTGTCAGTCATATAGATCGCTGTATATCCTTCGTAAGGGACATCTCCGTTCCAGTAGTTCTCATTCCTCACAAACGTTTTGGATGTAGCCTCCACATAGCTGTCCAGGACATAGGGACCGGTGCCGATCACAGAGTCAACCACGCCTTCCTCATAGGAATCCACGTCGATCACTGCAAAGTACGGGTATGCCAGGATCCCTTTCAGGTTTGTCGTCACATCCGCGCAGACAACGGTAATGGTTCCGGCTTCGTCGTCCGCCTCAAACGTTGCGCCATCCAGGAACTGTGACGGGACAGAAGCACTTCCTTCCTCCTCTTTCTCATACATCATCTCCCAGCAGGCCACAACCGCCGACGGGGTCAGTTCTTTCCCGTTGGAGAATGTGACGCCATCGCGGATATGAAGCGTCCATGTGATATAGTCTTCTGTCGTCGCCTCATCGCAGAGGTTTTCCTGTGCAACCGCATCCATATCAAAGGCAAAGAGTGTCTCACCTACACCAAAACGCACCAGAGACCAGGCGGAATTGACATTGACAGAAGGGTCAATGTACTCTGAGAAGTAATCGCAGCCAAAGGTAAATGTACCATCGCTGCTCCCAGATGACGTGGATGCGGTTTCTGTACCTGTTGTGCTGCCGCTGTCAGAGCTTTCGCTCCCGCAGGCCATCAGCCCTGTGGCCAGCACTGCAACTAACGCAGCTGACACAATTTTCTTTACAACATTCTTTTTCATGAATTTAATACCTTCCTTTCAATTTCATTTCAATCATTTATGTATTTTTCTTTACATACTCAGGTTACTCATTTCTGGGATCCAGCACATCCCGGAGGCTGTCGCCCAGAAGATTAAAGATCACAACCGTGATAAAAATCGCAAGACCCGGGAAAATCATCAGCCACGGAGCCGCCGTCATATACGCACGCCCCTCATTCAGCATCAGACCCCACTCCGCCGTCGGCGACTGTGCACCGAACCCGAGGAATGATAAACCAGCAATCTCCAGCATCATGGTACCGATATCTGTCGCACCCGTGATCAGAACCGTCGGGAGCGCGTTCGGAAGCATGTAGCTGACAAGGATATGTGATGTCTTTGATCCCGTAACCTGTGCTGCCGCTATGTAATCCCGGTTGCGTATCTTTAAGACCAGGCTTCGCGACAGCCTGGCGTATTTCGTCCAGCTCACGATGGAGATGGCGATGATCGCATTTTTAATGTTTGCACCGAGGATACCCGCTACCGCGATGGCAAGCACCATGCCGGGGAAAGAAATCATCATATCGGAAATCCGCATAATGATCGCGTCCACAATTCCGCCGAAGTAGCCAGCGATAATTCCGAGCAATGTCCCCAGCACCATGATAATCCCGACCAGGATCAGGGCGGCGCTTAAGGATGTCCTTGCACCATATACGACACGGGAAAACAGATCCCGTCCCATCTTATCCGTTCCAAACCAGTGCTCTGCACTGGGTGCCTGCACCGCATCCGCCAGCACCGACTCATACGGGTCGTGCGTTGCAATGAGCGGCGCGAAAATCGCCACACAGACCACCCCGATCGCTAAAATGAGGAACACGATAAAGCTGGGATTCTTTTTTGCAAATGCTTTGAATTTTGCCATATCTCTAACTCCTTTCCCTCATTCTCGGATCCAAAAAACCGTAGGAAATGTCCACTACCAGATTGATCACCATGTAAATCAGGGCAATCCACAGCACATATCCCTGCACCAGATTATAGTCCATCGATGTGATCGCACTCACCGCCAGGTTTCCGAGACCCGGATAAGAGAAGATCACCTCCACCACCGCGGTTCCTCCCAGCAGAGACCCCATGGAAAGGCCAAGCATAGTCACCAGCGGAAGGATGGAATTGGGAAGCACATGCTTCCACAGAATCGTGCTTTCCTTAATACCGCGGCACCGGGCGCCGACCACATAGTCCTGGTTGAGTTCTTCCAGAAACGCCGTCCTCACCTGCCTCGTGTACTTCGATGCCATGGCGATCGCGAGGGTCACCGAAGGCAGAATCAGCTTGGCAAATCCCTGGCCGGTAGATACCACCGGCAGCCACCCCAGCTTCACGCAGAAGACCAGCATCAGCAGCAGGCCCACCCAGAAGTTCGGCAGGGATACGCCCAGGAAGGTAAAGCCCCGCACGATGTAATCGATCACACCGCCCTGGTGCGTGGCCGACAGGATTCCAAACGGAATCGCAATGGCGAGCATCAGCACCAGAGAGCACAGCGCCAGCTTCAGGGTCGGCCAGATCCTGCTCATCAGCAGGGTCAGCACCGGTTTATTGTATGCGTAGGAAGTGCCGAAATCCCCGTGAAGACATCCCGACAGCCAGTTGACATACTGGACCAGGAACGGCTCGTTTAACCCCAGCGCTTCTCTCGTCTGATCCATGATCTCCTCACTGGGTATGGAACCGCTGGCCGCATACATGGCCTGCACCGGGTCTCCCGGAGCAATGTAGGTAAGCGCAAAGGTCAGAAAACTGATTCCGAACAATACAATAATGATCTGGAGGATCCGTTTCAGCAGCTTGCTTTTGTTCAATGATATCTCCTCCTTTACTGACTCTTTCTCTTCTTGTTAAATTTATACAGAACACGGATGGAGTTCAGCACGCAGAGTACCGCCACACCGGAATCGGCAAAAACGGCAAACCACATGCTGGCCTCTCCCATGAGACCGAGTACCATGACCAGCACCTTGATGATCAGAGCAAACACTACGTTTTGCATTGCCACCTTTGTGGCAGCCCGCGCGATTTCAATGGAATCTGCGATGGAAGTCAGGCTGGAATTCATAAACACCACATCCGCCGCCTCAATCGCGGCATCTGCTCCGCTGCCCATTGCAGCGCCCACATCCGCGCCAGCCAGTACCGGCGCATCGTTGATTCCGTCTCCGACGAACATCACCGCGCCGTTGCGTCTGCGGATTTCCTAAATCTGCGTGAGCTTATCCTGCGGCATAAGCTTTGCATGAACCTCCTCGATTCCGGTTTCCCTGGCGACTGCCATAGCGCTCTCCTCACCGTCGCCGGTCAGCATCGCTGTCCTGATATCAATCTCATGCAGCGCCCGGATCGCGGCAGGCGATTCTTCCTTAATGGAATCCGCGATCACAATGTGGCCGATAAACTTTCCGTTTAACGCTGTCAGTACTTCCGTTCCGTAAGTCGTAGGCGCATAATCAGAGATATCGACTCCGAACTGACGCATCAGCTTGCGATTACCGCACAACGCCTCACCTTCCGGCAAAATTGCACGGATACCCTGTCCCGCAATTTCCTCCACCTTATCCGGATGAGGGATGTCAATCCCCTGTTCTTTCACGTACGCGATGATACTGTTGCCGATCGGATGCGTAGAATTCAACTCGCACGCCGCGCTGCAGGACAGCAGTTCTTTTTCGTCCGCACCATTCGCAGGAACCGCCTCCTGCACATTGAAGTTACCCTTTGTAATCGTTCCCGTCTTATCCATAACGACGGTTGTAATGTTTTTGATCGCTTCCAGGGAATTGCCTCCCTTAAAGAGGATACCAATCTTGGATCCGGCTCCGATTCCCGAGAAAAATGCCAGCGGGACGCTGAGCACCAGTGCACACGGACAGCTGATCACCAGGAAGGTCAACGCTGTGTAAACCCAGTAATACCAGTTTCCGGAGACCAGAGCGGGGAGGATAGCCGTCGCCAGAGCAATGATAACCACGATCGGCGTGTATATTCTGGCAAAACGAGTGATAAAACGCTCCATCTGGGGTTTTGTTGCCGCCGCATTCTCCACGGAATCCAGAATCTTCGTCACCATGGATTCCTCCAGAAGTTTTTCCACACGGATTTTCAGGACGCCGGAGGTGTTCACGCAGCCAGATGTAACCTCATCGCCGTAGCCGGCTGCCACCGGAACCGGTTCACCGGTTACCGGTGAAGTATCAATGCGGCTTTCACCGTCCACGATGACGCCGTCCAGCGGAATCCGGTCGCCCGGACGGACCAGCAGGATATCTCCCACTACCGCATCCCCGGCATCGATGACTCTGACCTCTTCCCCGACCACCAGATTCACGACATCCGGACGCATATCAACCGCTTCCATAATCGCCTTGCGGCTGTTTTCCACTGCCCGGTGTTCAAAGTACTGGCCGATCCGATAGAACAAAATCACGCCCACCGCTTCCAGATAGTTCTGTATGATCAGGGCGCCTACCGTGGCGATTGTCATCAGAAAGTTCTCATCAAATATCTGACCCTTGGGAATATTTTTGAGCGCTGTCAGCACAATCTTTCCGCCCAGAACCACATAGGCGATCAGGCATACGATGATCATTGCCAGGGGCAGCTGTTCCGTGTTGCTGGTCTCGTGAATGATCTCCGCCAGAACAAAGAAGACCGCGCCGACAATGATGCCCGCCAGTTCCAGCTTATCCTTCGGAATCTCCTTTTTCTTTTTCTTACCCGCCTCGGAAGCCTCCGCAGGAGCTGCTGCCGGAGACACTTTTTTCTGCCGCGGCTTTACAATGACCTCTGACTCGATACCTGTACAGATTTCCTGAATAACCGGAAGCAGTACATCGGGATCCGGAGCCGAGACACGAAGCTGTTTTGTGGAATATGTGATTGTCGCGTAATCCACCTGCGGCAAGGCTCTGATTTTGGCCTCCATCTTGGCTGCGCAGTTTGCACACCCGAGATTTTCCAGGATGTATACCCTCTTTTTGTTTGCCGCATCCGGCATATCGCAGGTGCAGTTTGCCAGGCTTTCCCCGCAGACATCGCAGTACTCCTCATGCGGATGACAGATCTCGCAGTCACAATCCTCAGGATGTCCTTCCACGTGATTGTGGCTATGTCCCTCGTGTCCGTGATCATGTCCGCAGCCGCAGGAATCTCCATGATCGTGCTCATGTTCTTCATGGCCGTGGTCATGTCCACAGCCGCATACATCTTCATGATCGTGCTCATGTTCTTCATGGCCGTGGTCGTGGCCGCAGCCGCATGCATCCTCATGGTCCAGTGATGCCACCATTTTCCTACCATCTCCTTTTTCTATTAAATTTATTTGAATCCCACGGAAAATACCGGAACCAGAACAGTTCCGACAAAGATACCATTACACAGAAATTCAGCGGTACTTGTAATATCAGTACGCCAAAAAAGCTGCTTCTCATCGTCCGTAAGAATCAAGCCAATATCAATTACAAGCAGTTCTCCTGACTCAAGATCATCACTCCAGAGCGCCTTCCCAGGCTCATCTCGCAATGCGGCCCAGTGACATAACTTATGCTCTGAAACTCCCTAACACAGTGACGGGATCGTACCGGATTTGCACCGGTTTCTCTATTAATCCTCTCGGAACTTGTAACGTCTGGTTTTTACCAGCAGAAGTTTGAATTTATTGCCAAATTAATTAATATTCAACAATTTATAACACAATATCACAGTTCGTTTCTATTGTATTTTGTTTTTTATATGTTTTTTTTAATATTTTTTCTATGTTTTATTCTCATGTTTTTATAATGCTAAAATTCCAACGCTTCGACGTGAAGCGTTGGAATTTTGCGGATTTATATTTACTTTTGCGGGTGTGTCTCCAGAAATTCATGCGCTGCCTCGCTCATCGCCTTGACATTCTCCGGCTTCGCATCCGACGGAATATCGCAACCTGTGGCAACCATGCATCCCCACGGTCCGATATCCTCCAGCAGCTTTGTGACATAATCTTTCACTTCTTCCGGGGTACCGAAGCTCATCAGCTCACAGGGAACATCGCCGAGAATGCACACATTCGGTCCGACAATCTCACGGCACTTCCGGATATCCGTCTTGGAATCCAGCGCCAGGACATAAGTCTTATCCTCCAGACGTTTGAACTTATCGATATTCATCGTCCAGTTTGAATCCAGATGGAAAATCGGGATGACATTCAGCTCGACACACAAATCGTAGTACGCCTTGAAAGAGGGCCACACAAACTCATCAAACATATTCGGGGAAACCAGATCCGGGCCGGTTCTCCAGCCGCCGATCCACACGCCGAGCGCGTGGGTATCAATGATCTGCTGACGATATGTTTTCAGATTACTTTCCAGCACGATGTCAAAGATCTCATGCATCAGCTCCGGCTCTTCCATCAGGTCATCCATGAAAAAGCACTCCAGAGAACGCCCGCCACAGAAATACTCAAACGGTGTAATCATCAGGAAATCACAGATGCACGGGATTCCTGCCTCCGCAAACTTAGCATAAGAACGGGGGATTGCCTCAAAATACGGCTTTAGATTTTCCCAGTTGTTATCGCATTTCTCAGCGACAAATTTTGCCTGCCAGGCATCCCAGCCCATGGCTTTGATATCTTCGTACTCCTCAGCCTGCATGTTCTCGGATTCCACGATCTGCCACATCTCATCGTCGCCCAGGTCAATGCCCGGAAGCGCAGCTTTGGAAAGCCACTGTGTACCCAACAGATAAGGTGAAAAGATTACGTTCTGTGTCGCATCCGCGTCCACCGCCAGATGCTCCGCCAGGTTTGCGTCACATGCCTTATCAAAATCCGTGATGTATTCCTTCATCAGGACATGCTGGCTTCTCGCGTAGTAAGCGTTCCCGCACGGCACGACCGGGACACGGTCTACCGGCTCACAGCGGACTGCCTTCCGAATACGTTCCAGACTATCTTCATACTTTCCCATGATAAACCTCCTCCGTTTTAATTTTACATATCAGGCAGACAACAGACCCGCACCTGACTTTTTCTCTGTAAACTCAGTATAAACGGAGTGGGAAAGGTTGTAAAATAAGTAGTTCAGATTCTACCATGCAATTTGGTTATAACTGAAATACTTCTGATTTTTATTTCACTCTGATTGGAACCCCAGCCACCACCTCAACCACCTCATCGGCGAGCGCCGCCACACCAGCATTAGCCCGCGCCAGGCAGCGCTGGTATTCCTTCGTAGAATCATCGTAAGAAATCCCGTCAGAAAAGACATTATTTGTGACAATAACCAGGTGCTCCGCTTTTCCGGCAAGATGATGGATTCCCTCCATCACAACCCCAACCACATCATCTTTCCGCCCACTCTCACTGTACATCTCATTAGCTGCCAGATTGGAAAGACATTCCAGCAAAACCACCACGTCGGCAGGGATATCCGCATCTTCCAGATGGGTATAACATTCCAGAGTCTCGAAGCCTTTCCCTACACGCAGCTTCCGGTGTCGGGCGATTCTGCGCTCCCCTTCCTCACCAAAGGGCTCCATCGTCGCCACATAGACCATTTTTTGTGTTTTCAGTTCCATGCAGCGGCTCTCCGCATACTCTGATTTTCCGCTGCCGCTGCCGCCTGTCACAAGAAGTATCATTGTGCGTTCTCCCGTTTCCTGTTTTCACACTCATAAGAGATTCCTATTCCCCAATACTGTTGAAAACCTCACTAATTTTTTCAAAGGTATCAATCGCTCTGTCAAAATCCTGCTTTTCCGAGGAATAAAGCAAATCTTTATGCAAGGCTTCATATCTGTTTCTGATATTATTATCAAAATACTTTCTCCAGCTTTCAAAGTTATATGCGCCAACCGGATCATACTCTTCAGAAACGTTCCTTTTTTGCAGATAAAATTTATCGGTATTTTTTGTAAGAGTCAGCAATCGTTTTAATTCTTCTGAATTCTTTAAAAATGTCTGTATATCAGCCCTTTCAAACAAAACAGTAACATCATATATATGGCGAACTTTTCTTGCCAGCGTACCACAAATTGCATGTCTTTTTACTGACATAACCTTATCAAGAAAAGTCCTCGTAACATCCAGCGTATTTACTGACACTGCTTCCAGTTCAAACTCTGCTGCAGCATCCGCCATGCCCGCGCTTTCCAGATATTCCTCAATATAGGTCTTCATTTCTCTCTTCGAAAAAGGATCCGGCCTGATGCTGGAACCTATTTCAAGCTTAATACGACAAGCTTCCCTGTCTTCATTCTCCGGCCAGACATAGGAGCTCTTATTGCGGTCGTTACGCTCTGATTCAATTTTTTGCATCTGAAAACCGCGGGTCATCGCATTTTCCACACATTTTAAGGATTTACTATACTTTTTATTGCTCAATAACTCACTGGGAATAAAGGTGAGATCAATATCTTCTGAAAAACGATTAATTGTTCCGGGGAAACATTTGCTGAGGGATGTTCCTCCCTTAAACACACACTGGTCAGCATACGCGCTGTTCTGTAAATTCTGCATCATCTTTACGATATAATAATCCCTCCGAACAGCATCCTCCGGGATTCCCAACCACTTCGAAACAATTGCTATAAGCTGTTCAAATTCTGCCCTATGCATGTGAAGATTCATAAAATTCCTCCATCCCCGGTATTTTGTAAGAGGAAAGAGCCGACAAAAACTGCTGCAGGGTATTATCTTTCCCAAAATAAGTCAGAAAGCTTTTCAAAAAAGCAATCGTGGATTTCTTGTATTTTCTGTTTTTTAATACGGAAACCGTGACGGAATCCGAGTATTTTTCAACATATTTCCTCATGTACTCCGCCAGTGCTGACTTATTAATATTTTCAATGTTCTCATAGTTTTGAAGAATTTCCATTGTTTCAATTACAGGAACCACTTCCTGCGTAATAGCCATTTCACTATTTTTAACACAAACATTGCCGACATTCTTCTTCTGTTCTGATATGACTGAAGATAGGACTTCTGTCCGTTTGCTTATCTGCGTTGTCAATCCAACCTTATTATAGAGCCTATATCCTATCACAACTCCCTGATCATTTCTTGTATAGTGATTAATAATTTCATTCTCACTGATAGGTACAATGCCAAATCTTGATTTTTGCGGTCTATAGTATATCCCCTTTGCCAGGTGAACCAAAGCACCCTGTTTTCTCATCCTTTCAAGCGTTTTATAATATGAGGTCTCCGGAATGGCGCCAAAAAATTTTTCATACATATCACCTGCCTCAAAAATCTTGTTCTTCGGCTCGCTTTCGATTACAGTCTCTATATATTTTGCATAACTGTTCAACCATCACCACCTCCTGAAATTTATTATATTCTAAAAAAGAAGGATGTCAAGTAAAATTGATTTTTAATTGACATCCTTCTTTTATTCACTCTAACGGTACATACGTCACGAATCCTGACTAGTCAAACGGACTCATCTACCTGTAAATATGAACCGCCATATCCAGAATCGGGAAGAGTGCCACTGCACCGCTGCCCTCGCCCAGGCACATATCGCAGGTGAGGAACGGCGTCTTCCCGATGGCTTCCAGAAGCATCGCTCCCGCCGGCTCCTTTGAGACATGGGAAGCCAGAATATAATCCGCCGCCTTTGGCTCCAGGCGAATCGCGATAAGCGCAGCCACAGTTGAGATAAAACCGTCCGCCACAACCGGGACATGATAGAGCGCGCCTCCGAGGAACACTCCTGCAAGACCTGCGATATCAAGTCCGCCCATCTTCGCCAGCACGTCGATCGGGTCCTGCGGATCAGGCCGGTGCTTTGCCACCGCCGCTTTGATCACCTCAATTTTTCGCGTGAGACCCGCGCTGCTAAGCCCGGCCCCCCTTCCGGTCACCGTCTCCACCGGCACATCGAGGAGCACACTGGTCACCGCACTGCTGGTAGTCGTATTTCCGATTCCCATCTCTCCTGTTGCCAGAATCTGATAACCGGCCTCCGCCTTTTCTTTCACCAGCTGTATCCCGGTCTCAATCGCGCCAATTGCCTCATCCCTCGACATGGCAGGCTCCAGATACATATTTTTTGTACCGTAAGCAATCTTGCGCCGCTCAACTCTCGGCGTATCAACCGCCATCCCGATATCTACAGGGAAAATATCTGTCCCCGTGTCTCTGCACATAATGGCTACGCAGGAGCGCAGATCCAGAAAATTCTCCGCCACAACGGCTGTGACTTCCTGGCCCGTCTGTGTCACGCCCTCAGCCACCACACCGTTGTCCGCGCACATGATAATCAGACCTTTTTTTAAGAGATCCACGTTCTCACTGCGCGAAATTCCCGCGATCTGAATAACCGCCTGCTCCAGCTTTCCCAGACTGCCCAGTGGTTTCGCAACCGTATCCCAGTGCGCTTTTGCTCTCCGCATGGATTCACGGCAAACCGGCTGTATTTGTTTTAGCTTTTCATATAATTGTTTCTGAGTCACACTCATTCCTTATTCCCTCTGCAAATTGCCGACTCATTTTTTCTCCACTGCAAGTACATATATCCAAAACCATTTCATCATTTCCAGATGACCGTTTCTCTCACAGTCGATACCCCCTGGGCGTCACCATCTTCCCATCCAGAATCTTGGTCTGGGAATTCCCGATAAACACCGTCGTAAACATATCCACCTGCGTATCCCGCAATTCGCTCAGCGTATAAATCTGCATCGATTCCCCCTCGCGCCCGATGTTGGCAACGGTGCCGCACACTGTCTCCGCAGCTTTATACCGAAGCATCAGATCACAGGCTTTCTGCAGATGATCATACCGTTTTTTGCTGGACGGATTATAGAGTACGATAGCAAAATCCGCCTCCGCCGCGGAAAGCAGCCGTTTTTCAATGGTCTCCCAGGGTGTCAGCAGATCGCTCAGGCTGATTACAGCAAAATCGTGAGTCAGCGGCGCGCCGAGCACACCAGCTCCTCCGGTCGCGGCTGTCACGCCGGATATCACTTCCACCTCTATCTGCGGATAGGACACGCCAATCTCCAGCATCAGACCAGCCATGCCGTACACACCCGCATCCCCGCTGCAGATCATCGCTACGGTTTTTCCTTTCACCGCTTCCTCAAAGGCCATCTCGCACCGCTGCGCCTCCCTGGTCATCGGGGTCGTAAGAAACTCCTTTCCCGCAAAATGTTCTTTCACCAGGTCCACATACACCGTATATCCCACGATCACGTCACAGCGTTCCAGTACGTTCGCTGCCCGGATTGTCATCTGTTCATAGGAACCCGGACCAATTCCCACTACATAAATTTTACCCAAAATATATCCTCCGCCTGCTTATTCTATTTCCATTACATTGACACATTTGCTTATTCACGCTCTGCAGCCAATGTATCATTTCTTTTCTCCCTCACCTATTGAGAAGCCTCCCGGAACTCCGTAGAAAACGCCGGGTTGTACAACTCAGAACGGCTGTAATTCGAGTGCGTCACCACATCCCCGATGATCATCAGTGCTGTCTTTGTAATGCCATGCTCCTTTGCCGTCTGCGCCAGAGTCCCAACGGTACAGATGTATTTTTTTTCATCCTCCCAGGTCGCTTTATACACGATTGCCGCCGGGGTATCCGCCTGATATCCGCCCGCAATCAGCCGCTCACTCAGCTGCTCCAGCAGCCCTGTGCTCAAAAACACTACCATCGTCGCCTGGTGCGCCGCAAAGGAGGCAATCTCCTCTTTCTCCGGAACCGGTGTGCGTCCCGCCATGCGGGTGATGATCACGCTCTGGGAGACATCCGGCAACGTATACTCCAGATTCAGCGCACTCGCTGCTCCGCAGAAAGCACTGACTCCCGGGCAGCTCTCATAAGCAATCCCAAGCTCATCCAGGATATCCATCTGCTCACGGATTGCCCCATAGATACAGGGATCCCCCGTGTGAAGCCGAACTGTCATCTCCTGACACGCTTCCGCTTCCCGCATCACTTCAATCACTTCTTCCAGCGTCATCTTCGCGCTGTTGTATATTTTGGTTCCTTCTCCGGCATAATCCAGAAGCTGCGGATTCACTAAGGATCCGGCATAGATAATCACGTCCGCCTGTTGCAGCAGACGCATTCCTCTCACTGTGATCAGGTCGGGAGCTCCGCTCCCGGCACCCACAAAATACACCATGGCAGTTACCTCCTGTGTTCATTATATCGTAATCTTTTACTACAGTGTTATAATTATTCGACTATTTTTTGATTTTTTATATGCATTGACAAAACAACCCCGGAACATTTCATTCCGGGGTTCGATCTGTCTTACATTTTTTCAATATTTCCCGTATTTTTCAACCGCCTCATACCAGGCAGCCAGATTTTCTTTCTTTGCGTTATCCAGCGAGATGGCATTGGACATCATGTAGCCGCCGCCCGGCGCGCAGATATCCAGAAGCCGCTTCGTCTCCTCCGTCACTTCCTCCGGCGTGCCGTACATCAGCAGGTTTGTATCGAAATTCCCCGCCACACAGGCTACATCCCCCAGAACCTTCTTTGCCTTTGCCATATCCTGTTTCTCAAAGAGATAAACCACTTTGCCTTTCGGAACATCTTTTATCACGTCCAGTCTGGTAAAATAATTTCCCTCGCAGAATACAAACGGCGTAATCCCGGCTCCGACCACCGCGTTGATCATTTTTTTCAGCGGCGGCCAGTAATACTCCACGTAGTCATCCGGCGACATGAACTCATCCACGCCCGCATGGAGCGGAATGAACAGGCTGTCCGAGTGGGACATTTTGCACAGGCCGATGGCCGACTCGATGGAGACATCCGTATAGCGGTCCACCGCCTCCGCCAACAGTTCCGGATCCGTCTTCATATCCATCACAGTATTGATTAAGCCACGAATATTATCTGCAAAATCATCAAACGGATGGCTGGCCACCGCGTTGCCCCACACCGGAAATCCCTTCTGGATCAGGTGCATGGTCACATCCACACCGGTCTGTATAAAATCCGAAATCTCTTTCCCGGCATCCAGCATAGCCTGCAGAGCCTGCTGCAGCGGCGGCGCCGCCAGCGCGGAAAATCCCATCACCGTGCTGCCGCACAGGCTGTAAGGATTCAAAATCTTTAGCCCGCCCAGAGTCTGAAACTTTTCCGCCAGAACCCGGTGAAGCAGATAAGCGGAAGGGTCCTTTAAAAACTCCTCATACTCCTCATCCCCCATGAACTCGTGATCCACAACCTGATAGGTAAAGTTATCACCAAATTGCTCCGTTTTCCCCGGATAATTAATATTAATGGGCTGCAGGATATCCATTCCCTTTTTCGGGAAAAAATCCGGCATATAAAAATAATCCGGCTTCATATCCTCAAGCATACGATCCAGCGCCGGAATCAGATTTCTCTGGTCAAGCATCCCATCCTTGATGGAAACACCGTATTCCAAAGCAACCAGATTTCCTGTCGTCGGCACAAACGGAACCCGGTCCGGCTCCTTCAGTGCGATCGCGTCCTGCACCCGCTTCATTCTCTCGCCAAATAATTGTTCTGACATAAGTAATCCTCCTCCTGCTTTCATGGGGACAGTGTCAAATACTGCTCTTCATGGAGAAAGGCTGCCGCAAAGCAGCCTTTCCCGTTTGTTCTTATATAACCTGTAAAAATAATAGCAGAAAGAGGGACATCTGTAAAAAAAGTATTGCAGAATCAAGGTATAAGCAATTGCTTATCGCACGTAGTGCGCCTGTGCTGCTGCACATGCATTCACGAATGCTCAGAGAGTATACCTTGTCGCACGAAGTGCGCCCGTGCTCCAGCACATGCATTCACGAGTGCTCGGAGAGTATACCTTATGCCAGCATGCAATTGATGAAAAGTGCAATCGCCGGATTTACATTATCTTTTTTCCATCCAAAGACAAATTTGCGCTCCGCCAGATGAATCCGATCCAGACAGATCAGATTCTTATTCAGGCATCCATAGCTGTCCTGATTCGTCACGCTGAATCCAAGGCCAATCTCCGTCCATAAAATCTGCTCGTCCGGCGAATCCGCATATTTTACACGGGGGACAAAGCCTGCCCGCCGGCAGTCATCCTCCACTCTTCCGGCAATCCAGCTGCTCTCCTGGCGGCGAAGCGTGATCATCGGCACACCTTTTAGCTGCTCCAGACCGGTAATATTCTCTTTCGCGAGAGGATGAAACCGGGACAGCAGGATAACCGCATAATCTTCCGCCACAGGCTCACTGCAATAAGAAAGATTATCCTCCACTTCAAAATCCGCGGTATAAATCAGATCTGCTTCATCCTCTGCCAGCATGCGCTGCAGTGTGCCGAAAGAGCCGCAGCTCGCATCAACGGCGATATTCGGGAACTGCTCACGGAACTGAAAATAGCGTTCTACCACATTCGGCGCAATAGGCTGACCCTGCAAAAAACCAATCCTCAGGACACCACTGCGGCCTTCGTTCGCATACTGCGCATTTTTCAGAATCGTTTCGTACATTTTTTCATATTTCGGCAGGTCGTGCATCAGGATTACCGCGGCAGGCGTCAGAAAGACTTTGCCTTTAGAGCGGACAAAAAGCTGCATATTCAGTTCTTTTTCCATCGCCGCGATCTGCTGACTGAGCGCCGGCTGTGAGATATACAGCTGCCGCGCCGCCTCCGTAAAATTCAGGCAGCGGGCCGTGGTCATAAAATATTTAATCTGTAAAGAAGTCATAGGCGGTCCCTCATCTATAGCAGAAGATTTTCGGAAAGAACCTGGATAATATTTTTATGCACAACGCCATCTCTTTCCTGTAACAAAGGATCCAATGTGAGCAGATATTTCGGATAATTATCGCGAATCTGATAAAACGGTCTATATTCACGCTCCTCCGTTTCCCGTTCCGCTATGGTCATAGCCACCTGAATATAGCGGTAATCATTTGTTCTGCGAACAATGAAATCACATTCCAGCTTCCCAATACGACCTACACTTACCGAGTATCCACTGTTTCTAAGATACAAATATATTAAATTTTCAAGAGCCGGCCCGTAATTGATCCGGTTATCAGTCACCGTCATAAAGTAAATGCTTAGATCAGCAAGGTAATATTTCTGCTCGCCGGAGAGAGACTTTTTTGATTTGCAGTCAAACCTCGGACATTCATATATAATTTTTGCATTCGCTAATATTTGGATATACTTTCTAAGGGTTTCTTTTTTCACAGATATTTTTTCAGTTTTATTGAAATAATCAAATAATGTCTGTACACTGAACGTAGCACCAAAATTATTGATAACATAATTTTGTACCCTTTCGAAAACATAACGGTTCCGAATCTTTACATTTGATTTAATGTCTTTATTAAAAATTTCTTCAATAACGCTCTTTGTATAAAATCGCCTCGCCTCCATATCAGGATATTCCAGTGCTTTAGGGAAACCGCCGTTAATAATATATTCATTAAATTCAGCTGTTATATCCCCGCTGACAGATCTCCCCAAATATTGTTTCATATTCATATACTCTGAAAAATCCAATGTAAATATTTCAAATTCAAGATATCTTCCCGTCAGTTTGGTTGCAATTTCCCCGCTTAGCAAATACGAATTAGAACCTGTCAAAAAAATAGAAATATTCCCATCTGTATTAAATGCATTTATGATTTCCTCAAATCCCTTAACATTCTGCACTTCATCAATGAACAAATATTTAAAATCATCATCCTTGATCAACGAATCAATCTTTTCCTCCAGTAACTCAGGCGTCTTAACAGACTTATTCGATCTTTTGTCAAGATCAAGATATATGATATCTTTCTCCGGCACGCCGGATGCCAGCACTTCGTCTCTGATCAACTGCATAATACAGGATTTCCCGCAACGGCGAATACCGCTGATCACCTTGATCATGTCTGTCTGATAAAATGGTCTGATTTTGGAAAGATATTTTTCTCTCTTAAACAGCATACCTGCAAACCTCCGATTTTATATCTTTATATACTCTTTACGCACATTATTTCGTGATTACATCACGATCCAATTCTTCACTCGTCAAATACATGCCAGCATGTATTTTCCAGCTTTGCACGCTTTATCACTAAGTTCAAAAATACTTCACTAAGTGATAAATGCGTCGTTTGCACTCATTATATCACCATTTCCGAAAATCACAAGTTAAGGGTGCTAAATTTGTAAAAAAATCATTTTTAGCACCCTTAAACCACATTTTTTAATATGTCTTTTCCCCAAAAAATTAATTGATGCAGCCTGACCTACCATTCATAACTGCACTTCGCCTTTTGCGACTATGCAATTATAATTTCTGTAAAGCTATGTCCAAGTTACAGATATTTATAGCGCGCGTTTTCCCCTGTTCCCTCTATTTCAAAGCTATAATAGGGACAGATCTCCGGATCTGTGATGACCCTGTAGAGAGAATATAACTGCGGCAGGAATACCTCCCAGTTTCCGGTTTCCTCCGCCGCATGAGCGGCCCAGATAAGCCTGGAATCCTCATACTGGTCTCCTTCTTCATGCAAAGGGATAGCGGAAGACATGCCGACCACACCGCACTCGCTGGACTGCCACTGATGAACGCGGTATGCTTCCTTTCTGGTGGTTTCCGGATCGTAGGATCCCTCTTTCCCTTCCAGATTAAATCCGACCGCAATGATGGCGTGATCATATTTCAAAACCCGCCGCACATGAGCCGGGACTTTGGCGACATCATCGAATCGAATATACGGGGTGATCAGTTTGCCGTCGTTCCATTTCTGGGGTGCCCGGTGGATGGAACCGATAGGGCCGTTTTCTCTGGGGTCTATCATCCAGGATAATCCTATATGCTGATTCGGATGCCAGAGATTATCCCCTTTTTCCATGTTGCACCAGAACCAGTTCAGCATTTTCGATGTAACCCCGTCCAATTCCCATTCCAGATGCGTTCCCAGATTGTCCTGTCTTGTCTCTTTTAACATTTTGCTACCTTCCTTTCTGAATTTTTTGATGATTCTATTATATCATCTGCTAATCACAATAAAAATCATCAGATTTCTTTATTTTTAACAATAAATTTGTTGTAAATATGATATAATGAGCGCAGA
>JAJQCB010000245.1 GCA_021203005.1 Clostridiales bacterium
ATGATCGTGATCGGAGGTGCGAACAGTTCCAATACGAGGAAACTCTATGAGATCTGTTCTGAAAATTGTCGGAATACTTACTTTATACAAACGAGAGAAGATTTAGAACATTCAGATTTTTTGCGTTTCGGCTACGTAGGTATTACTGCGGGGGCATCCACCCCGAATAATATTATTGAGGAGGTTCAAAAGTATGTCAGATATGAACTTTGAGCAGATGTTGGATGAATTTTCAAAAACAATCAGAAATGGAGAGGTAGTCGAAGGTACAGTTATCGATGTGAAACCGGACGAGATCGTTCTGAATATAGGCTATAAAGCAGACGGTATTATTACACGCAGCGAATACACGAATGACTCCAGCGTTGACCTGACTACTGTGGTTGCTGTGGGAGACAAGCTTACGGCAAAAGTCATGAAAGTGAACGACGGCGATGGACAGGTTTCGCTTACATACAAGCGCCTTGTTGCTGAGAAAGCCAGCAAGCGCCTGGAGGAGGCGTATGAGAACGGTGAAGTGCTGAAAGCACCGGTAACCCAGGTATTAAAGGGCGGACTGAGCGTTGTGGTTGACGATACACGTGTCTTTATTCCTGCCAGCCTTGTATCCGATGTCTATGAGAGAGACCTTACAAAGTATCAGGATCAGGAGATTGAGTTTGTCCTGACAGAGTTCAACCCGAGAAGAAGACACATCATCGGCAACCGCAAGCAGCTGCTTGTGGAGGAGAAAGCGCGCAGACAGGCAGAACTCCTGGAGCGCATCGAGATCGGCGATGTGATCGAGGGTAAGGTTAAGAATATCACGGACTTTGGCGCATTTATCGACCTTGGCGGAGCAGACGGCCTGCTTCATATTTCCGAGATGTCCTGGGGACGCGTGGAGAATCCGAAGAAAATTTATAAAGTCGGTCAGACCGTGAGAGTCTTTATCAAGGACATTCGCGACACCAAGATCGCACTCAGCGTGAAGTTTCCGGAGGACAACCCGTGGAACAACGCATCTGAAAAATTTGCTGTCGGCACGATCATCACCGGCCGGATCGCCCGCATGACGGACTTTGGCGCATTCGTTGAGATTGCACCGGGTGTTGACGCACTTCTGCATGTATCCCAGATTTCCAGAGAGCATGTGGAGAAGCCTTCCGATGTGCTCAGAATCGGTCAGGAGATTGATGCGAAGATCGTTGATTTCAACGAGGCGGACCGCAAGATCAGCCTCAGCATGAAAGCAATCGGTTCCTATGTACCGCTTGAGGATCTTGAGCCGGAGAACACTGAGGAGGCAGAGCCGGAAGTGAATGCTGAGCCGGAGGCCGCTGAAGAGGAGTAAAGAGGTTTTTCGAGGGATTTCCGGTGACGGATATTTCTGATTGAATCGTAACTATTTTAGCCCCTGCATCGTGATATGCAGGGGCTTTTTCACGCCTTTTCAAAAAAGATTATCAGTAAGAAATCTGGTTACAAATGATTTCACGTCCTCGAGGTTTGCCGGAATCGTCAGATATATATTTTTATCCTGATATTCTTTCCTCAGGTATCCATCTCCGCAGCGGGCTGGAGCGGTGATATGGTCGCATACCTTTTTTACGTAGCAGTTTTTTTCGTCGCTTTTCTGCGGTGTGCGGAATTTACAAATGCACCGACACTCTTGTGGATGGCATAGTCTTCCTCCGGCAGATAGTAATAGTTTTCACAGTCAGAAAAAAAGTGTTTCAGGAAACCATGGCAAATCGGGAAACGAACCAGTCCGCCATCATGGTTCAGTAAAAGAGAGGAACTTTCGCTGGTCATATGAATGCTCTGGGGAAACGGATATTCTGTGCGGAACTTCATATTATAATAGGAAGAGGGATTGTACCCGGGGTTATTCGCGCAGCAGAGGTTTTCCGGGGATGTTTCCGAAAATGCTTCGACAATTTCAAACTGTCCGTCTCTGAGCTGGTGATAGGACAGAATCCCGAGGAGATCAAACATTCCCTTTACATCTTCCAGGTTATGCAGGAGCAGGAGGGAGAGAAGCTCCGGATCCGGGCGCGCTGCATATTGATGGTAGATTTCGATAAGCTGTCCGCCGTCGTATTTATCCTCTCGGCTGCATCCCAGAAACTGTTCTATCGATTTCTGGCGGTAGGAGGGGAGACGGAGCAGGGATTTCATTCCGGTCGCCTCCCGGTAGAGGTCGATGGATTTGAGGTTTTCCGGTAAAAGCGGTTTATCTGCGGAGGAGGCATGTGAACTTTTCCGGTGAGCTATTCTCTTCTTTACAAATGGCAAGTCAAATGTAGTCCCGTTGAATGTGATTATAGTGTTGTGAGTGTTGAGCAGTTCCAGGAATGCATCCAATACCGGCCCTTCCTCCATCTTGTTTTCCGCGAAAAACAGTTCAATCACAACTTCCTCTTCGGACAGATACCCGCACCCGATGCAGTAAATCTGATTCTGTGCGGGGGAGAGCCCGGTGGTCTCAATATCAAATAGCAGCATGTCTTCGGTCAGGTAGTGCTGCTGGAATAAGGGTAACGTTTTTTTCGGAAAAGTTTCTTTCCTGCAGATCATAAGTGTTTTCCTCGTTTTGTATCAGGGACGACCTTCCTTTGTAAAATCGTCTGTTGCAGTTGTTTTTTATACTGGTAGTGACAGTATACAACATTTTTTCGTATTTGTGTTTTTTTTCCAAAACATCCCGCCACGCATAGGATTTTGTGATACAATGAATTGATGAATTCGGGCGCTTTTTGCGTTCCGTCTGATAAATTTTTAAGAAAGAAGGGCTAGGTTATGGGTTTATGTACTTTTAAAGGCGGCGTACATCCCTACGACGGCAAGGAATTGTCGAAGGATAAGCCGATCACAGAATACTTACCCAAAGGCGATCTGGTGTATCCGTTATCACAGCATATCGGAGCGCCCGCAAAGCCTGTCGTCGCAGTCGGAGATACTGTGCTGGCGGGGCAGATGATCGCGGAAGCCGGCGGATTTGTATCCGCGCCGATTTATGCCACAGTTTCCGGAAAGGTGAAGAAGATCGAACCGCGCCGGGTCGTGGTAGGTGATATGGTGAATTCCATTATCATCGAAAATGACGGCGAGTACAAGTCTGTTGCGTATGAAGAAGTGGATGACGTTTCCGCGTTATCCAAGGAGGAAGTGCTTGAGAAGATCAAGACAGCCGGCATTGTCGGTATGGGCGGCGCCGGATTTCCGACCCATGTAAAACTATCTCCGAAAGAGCCGGAAAAAATTGATTACGTCATTGCAAACTGTGCGGAGTGTGAGCCGTATCTGACGTCTGATTACCGCAGAATGCTGGAGGAACCGGAGAAGCTGGTGGGGGGAATGCAGATCATTCTCTCACTCTTTGATAATGCCCGCGGCATTATTGCGATTGAGGATAACAAGCCGGATTGTATCAAGCTGTTATCCGATCTGGTAAAAAATGAGCCGAGGATTGAGGTCAAGGCGTTAAAGACCAAGTATCCCCAGGGCTCGGAGCGTCAGCTGATCTATGCGACGACAAAGCGCGCGATCAATTCGACAATGCTCCCGGCGGATGCGGGCTGTATCGTGGACAACACGGATACGGTTGTGGCCATCTACAACGCAGTGAAGCTGGGCCGTCCCCTGATGCGCAGAATCGTGACGATCACCGGGGACGCTGTGGTGAATCCGGCGAACTATTCCATTTATATCGGAACGAGTTATCAGGAGCTGGTGGAGGCGGCCGGCGGATTTAAGTCGCAGCCGCAGAAAATCATTTCCGGCGGTCCGATGATGGGATTTGCTCTCTTTGGCCTGGATATCCCGACGACAAAGACGACATCGGCGCTGCTCTGCCTGACCGAGGATGAGGTGCAGAAAGCAGAGGCGCAGGCGACCAACTGTATCAATTGCGGACGCTGCGTGGAAGCCTGTCCGTCCCGGATTGTTCCTTCCAGACTTGCTGATTTTGCACAGAACCATCAGGAAGAGCAGTTTGAGAAGTGGAACGGCCTGGAGTGTGTGGAGTGTGGCAGCTGCAGCTACATCTGCCCGGCGAAGCGGAATCTCGTCCAGGCGATCCGCGTCATGAAAAAGACAGTTTTAGCAAATAAGCGCAAGAAAGCATAGGAGGTGGATTTAAAGTGAATGAGTTATATAATGTAACATCTTCACCGCATGTGAGATCCAAAATGAGTACGAACAAAGTAATGCTCTGCGTGATTATTGCTTTGCTGCCCGCTACGATCTTTGGTATCTTTAATTTCGGCCCGAGAGCGCTCGCTGTGATCGTGATTACGATCGCAAGCTGTCTGGTGTCCGAGTACCTTTTTAACGTAATTACGCACCGGAAGCAGTCGGTGGGAGACTTAAGCTGTATCGTCACCGGCCTGCTCCTGGCGCTGAACCTTTCCAGCACTATTCCGCTGTGGATTCCGGTGATCGGCGGCGTCTTCGCCATCATCGTGGTAAAGATGGTCTTCGGCGGACTGGGACAGAACTTTATGAACCCGGCTCTGGGCGCCAGATGCTTCCTGCTGCTGTCGTTTACCGGTCCCATGACCAGCTTCGCGACGATTCCGCTGGATACGACGACCAGTGCGACGCCGTTATCCTATTTAAGCGGCGGCGGTCTGTACTCCGACACGATGGCAATGTTCACCGGACGAATCTCCGGCACCATCGGTGAGACCTGTGTGTGGGCGATTCTGCTTGGCGCAATCTTCCTGATTGCCATGGGTATTATCGATCTGCGGATTCCGGGTACATATATCATTACGTTTGCAATTTTTATTATTTTATTCGGGGGACATCTTACATCCGGAGATCTGGTCACCTTTGTGGTACAGGAGCTCTGCGGCGGCGGTCTGATGCTCGGCGCGTTCTTTATGGCGACGGATTATGTGACATCGCCGATTACGCCGAAAGGTAAGATCATTTACGGCATCATCTGCGGCTGCCTGCTCGGTATTTTCCGACTGTTCGGATCCTCGGCGGAGGGATGTTCCTACTCCATCATCTTTGCAAATATGTTAGTGCCGCTGATCGAGAGATTTACGGTGCCGAAACCGTTTGGTAAAGGAGGGGAGAA
>JAJQCB010000034.1 GCA_021203005.1 Clostridiales bacterium
GATAAAAGAGGCATCATCGCAGACTGTGTGGATGAACTTCAGCCGTTTATCGATGAAGTGATACCGAAAGCCGGTGATGATGAGGAGCTCAATACAGAAAATATTGATGTCGTGATTCGAGCCGAAGATTTTCTCGATTTCAAGTAAATGATCGAATTTGCAAAGATAGCCGCAGGAAAAGAACAAATGTTCAGATTGCGGCTATACTTTTTTTGTTTTTCATGCTATAATCTCAGGTGACTTTCAGTAATGCCTGTTTTGCCTTGTGTTACAAGGGGTTGCGGCGTTTTGAAAATCGGGTATAGGTGACTTTCATTCGTAAAAATTAAAAAGTTCGACTATATGCCAGGTCGAAAATGCATCATTTTACGAATTTCGGGCATATAGGCGAACTTTTATTTAGGGTCACCCAGGAGGAGAAAAACAGCAATGTTGTTCAAATTGCACAAACCATACGAACCCACCGGCGACCAGCCGCAGGCCATCGCGGACCTGGTAAAAGGCTTCAAAGAAGGCAACCAATTCCAGACTTTGCTTGGTGTTACAGGCTCCGGAAAGACCTTCACGATGGCGAACGTCATTGAGGCGCTGAATAAGCCGATTTTGGTAATTTCGCACAATAAAACGCTCGCGGCGCAATTATACGGCGAAATGAAGGAGTTCTTCCCCAAGAATGCAGTGGAGTATTTTGTGAGCTACTACGATTATTACCAGCCGGAGGCCTATGTCCCATCTACGGACACTTACATCGCAAAGGATTCTGCGATCAATGACGAGATTGACAAGCTTCGTCTCTCCGCGACGGCAGCTTTGTCGGAACGGCAGGATGTGATCATCGTCGCATCCGTGTCCTGCATTTACGGCATTGGCAGTCCCAGCGACTACCAGAATATGATTGTCTCCCTGCGGCCGGGCATGGAGAAGGACAGGGATGAGGTGATCCGCCAGCTCATTGACATGCAGTATGACAGAAATGATATGGATTTTCACAGAGGTACTTTCCGTGTGCGCGGCGATACGCTGGAGATTTTTCCGGCAGATTACGGGGAGACGGCAGTCCGCGTGGAGTTTTTCGGTGATGAGATTGACCGGATCACGGAGATTGATATTCTGACCGGCGAGATCAAAGCCCGGCTGGAGCACTGCGCGATTTTTCCCGCGTCCCACTATGTGGTTCCTCAGGAGAAGATTAACCGTGCTGCTGCCGAGATTGAGAAGGAGCTGGAGGAGCGGGTGCGCTATTTCAAAGGAGAGGACAAGCTGATCGAGGCGCAGCGGATTGCAGAGCGCACGAATTTTGATGTGGAAATGCTGCGTGAGACCGGTTTTTGCAGCGGTATTGAGAACTATTCCCGCCACCTTTCAGGACTGGAACCGGGGGTTCCTCCCTATACCTTGCTGGATTATTTTCCGGAGGAGTTCCTGATTATTGTAGACGAGTCCCATATCACGATTCCACAGGTCAGAGGAATGTATGCGGGAGATCGTTCCCGGAAGCAGACGTTGGTGGATTATGGATTCCGGCTGCCCTCTGCGCTGGATAACCGGCCGCTGAATTTTGAGGAGTTTGAGAGTCATATTGATCAGATGCTCTTTGTCTCGGCGACGCCGAATGTCTATGAGCAGGAGCATGAGCTGCTCCGGACAGAACAGATTATCCGGCCGACCGGCTTGCTTGATCCGCGGATTGACGTGCGCCCGGTGGAGGGTCAGATCGACGATCTGATCGCGGAGGTGAACCGGGAGACTGCCGGCGGGCATAAGGTGCTGATCACGACGCTGACCAAGCGGATGGCGGAGGATTTGACGGATTACATGAAGGAAATCGGTATCCGTGTGAAGTATCTTCACTCGGATATCGATACGCTGGAGCGCGCAGAGATCATTCGGGATCTTCGTCTGGATGTTTTTGATGTTCTGGTCGGCATCAACCTGCTTCGTGAGGGGCTGGATATTCCGGAAATCACGCTGGTCGCGATTCTGGATGCGGACAAGGAGGGATTTCTTCGGTCGGAGACATCGCTGATTCAGACCATTGGCCGCGCAGCGCGAAATAGTGACGGGCATGTGATCATGTATGCTGATACCGTGACGGATTCTATGCGCGTGGCGATCGAGGAAACGGAACGTCGGCGGAAAATTCAGCAGGAGTATAATGAAGCGCATGGCATCACGCCCCAGACGATACAGAAGTCTGTCCGCGACCTGATCAGCATTTCGAAGAAAGTGGCGCAGGAGGAACTGGAGTTTAAGGTGGATCCGGAATCCATGAGCCGGAAAGAACTGGAGAAGCAGATCAAAGAGATCACGAAGAAGATGGAAAAGGCCGCCGCGGAGCTCAACTTCGAGGCTGCGGCCGACTATCGTGACCGGATGATTGAGCTGAAGACGGCGCTCAGGGACATAGAGTGATGATACCAGGGTCAAAAGGTCATGAATGGAGCGCTTGCGGTCCGATTCATGACTTTGGGATCCGTAGGTATCATCATTAGTAAGGGCTTTTGACCCCAACATCATGTCTGAATATTATTTGTATTTATTACTTGAATGACAGGATGAGGGAAATAGAAAATGGAAGATAATAAACTGACATTTGAGAGTATAACTATAGAATAGTAATAATTATGGAAGGAATCCGTCACCTGAATCAAACAGGAAGCGGTTGGTAAGAGAAAAAGATATGGCACAGCAGTATATAAAGATACGCGGCGCAGCCGAGCACAACCTGAAAAAAATTGACCTGGATTTACCGAGGGACCAGTTCATCGTCCTGACCGGTCTGTCCGGTTCGGGAAAATCTTCTCTGGCATTTGATACGATTTACGCGGAGGGACAGCGGCGTTACATGGAGTCCCTGTCTTCCTACGCCCGCCAGTTCCTGGGACAGATGGAAAAACCCAACGTGGAGAAGATTGAGGGACTTTCCCCGGCGATTTCCATTGATCAGAAATCTACGAACCGAAATCCGCGGTCTACCGTGGGTACGGTGACGGAGATTTATGATTATTTCCGGCTGCTTTACGCCCGGATTGGAATACCCCATTGCCCGAAGTGCGGCAAGGAGATCCGCAGGCAGAGTGTGGACCAGATGGCGGATCAGGTGATGCTGCTCCCCGAGCGGACACGCATACAGATTCTGGCGCCGGTGGTCCGCGGCCGGAAAGGAATGCATCAGAAGCTTCTGGAACAGGCAAAGCGAAGCGGATATGTCCGGGTGCAGGTGGACGGCAGCGTCTATGAGCTGACGGAGGAGATCCGTCTGGACAAAAATATCAAGCACAATATTGACATTGTGGTGGACCGTCTGGTTGTGAAGCCGGATATGGGCCGCCGCAGGCTGGTGGATTCCATTGAGAGCGCGCTGAAGCTGGCGGACGGTCTGATGACTGTGGATATTATCGATGGGGAAAAAATGGAGTTTTCCGAGAATTTTGCCTGCCCGGACTGCGGCGTCAGCGTGGAGGAAATCGAGCCGCGCAGCTTTTCCTTTAATAACCCGTTTGGAGCCTGCCCGGAGTGTGCGGGTCTTGGGTTTAAGATGGAGTTTGACGAGGAACTGATGATACCGGATAAGAGCCTGTCCATCATGGACGGAGCGTTTCAGGTACCCGGATGGCAGTCGGCTAATTCGCCCGGGAGTTTTACCCATGCCACATTGACTGCGCTGGCGAAAGAGTATGGCTTTGATCTGGATACCCCCTTCGAGGATTATCCGGAGCATATCCATGAGATTCTGATTCACGGGACGAACGGCCATCAGGTAAAAGTACATTATAAGGGACAGCGCGGAGTCGGCGTCTATGATATTGCGTTTGAAGGTCTGATCCGAAATGTGGAGCGCCACTACCGGGAGATCAGCTCTGAGACGGCAAAGCAGGAGTATGAGACTTTCATGCGCATCACGCCCTGCAGAGTCTGCCGGGGACAGCGTTTGAAAAAATCGTCTCTGGCTGTGACGGTGGCGGATAAAAATATCTACGAGATGACGTCGATGTCTGTAAAAGATCTGTATGCTTTTATGAATGAACTGCAGCTGACCAGGCAGCAGGAGCTGATCGGCGCCCAGGTGTTGAAGGAAATCCGGGCCAGAGTAGGTTTTTTAAAGGAAGTGGGTCTGGATTATCTGACTCTTACACGGGCGACAGGAAGTCTGTCCGGCGGGGAGGCGCAGCGTATCCGGCTGGCGACCCAGATCGGCTCCGGGCTGGTCGGAGTGACTTATATTCTGGACGAGCCGAGTATCGGTCTTCACCAGAGAGACAATAACAAGCTGCTGGCGGCATTGAAAAACCTGAAAGATCTGGGGAATACTCTGATTGTGGTAGAGCATGACGAGGACACAATGCTGGCGGCGGATTATGTGGTGGATATCGGACCCGGCGCGGGCGAGAATGGCGGTAAGGTAGTCGCCGCCGGGACAGCACAGGATATCA
Organism: Clostridiales bacterium; assembly: GCA_021203005.1. Lineage (GTDB taxonomy): Bacteria > Bacillota > Clostridia > Lachnospirales > Lachnospiraceae > Eubacterium_I. The sequence continues at coordinate 4,434 of JAJQCB010000034.1, forward strand.
TGGCGTGTGAGAATTCCATTACCGGCGCTTACCTTAGCGGCCGCCTGCAGATACCGGTGCCGGAGACCCGGAGAAAGCCCATCGGCTGGCTGAAGGTCCGCGGTGCGGCGGAGAACAACCTGAAAAATATTGATGTCCGCTTTCCGTTGGGTGTGATGACCTGCGTGACCGGCGTGTCCGGCTCCGGTAAAAGCTCTCTGGTCAATGAAATTTTATATAAAAATCTGGCGAGAAAGCTGAACCGGGCACACTGTATTCCCGGAAAGCACAGGGGAATGGATGGCCTGGAGCAGTTGGACAAGGTAATCTGTATTGACCAGTCGCCCATCGGCCGGACGCCGCGGTCTAACCCGGCGACATATACGGGAGTCTTTGATCAGATTCGCGATCTTTTTGCCTCCACGGCGGATGCAAAAGCCAGAGGCTATAAAAAAGGAAGATTCAGCTTTAATGTCAGGGGAGGACGATGCGAAGCCTGTGCCGGAGATGGTATTTTAAAGATTGAGATGCATTTTCTCCCGGATGTTTATGTTCCCTGTGAGGTGTGCAAGGGAAAGCGCTACAACCGCGAGACGCTGGAGGTAAAATACAAAGGGAAGAGTATCTATGATGTCCTGGATATGA
>JAJQCB010000074.1 GCA_021203005.1 Clostridiales bacterium
TTGAAGCTTTTCGCGGATGTGTTCAACTTGCACTTGCAATTTTCGGAAAAAAATAGATGCTCATCTGCATGTGGCGGATGTAATTGCGGGATATTGCCGCAGGGGAGAACTGCGTGCTGTTGGCGGGGGAAGAGCCATGTGGGGAAACGGCGAGGTGTTTCAGCTGATTTCACAGGAGTATGGCGACTGCTGGAATTTCCCGGCGGAGAAAGCTCTGGAATTGATGGATCAGAATGAGGTGGAAAGGGCTGTGCTGATGCACGGAAGTATGTACGGCTTTCAGAATCAATACCATTTTCGATTGATGCAGAGATTTCCTGACCGTTTTTGCGCATCATGTACGGTGGATCCTTATATGACTAACCATATGGAGACGATGAAGTGTTATCTCGAGGAACTTGGATTTCTTCTTGTGAAATTTGAGATAAGCTCCGGGGGAGGTCTTATGGGCTGCCATGATCCGTTTTCTTTGGCGTCTGACCGCATGATGGAGATTTATGAGCTGATTGAAAAGAATCATGGTGTGGTAGCACTGGATGTGGGAGATATCACGATGCCCAGTCATCAGCCGGAAAGCATTGAAAAGATTGCAGACACGTTCCCCGGACTCAAGGTTGTAGTTTGTCATCTGCTTGCCCCCATGGCTGATCGTATGAACGAGTGGAGGAAAAGCCTGGAACTTCTCAGAAAGGACAATGTATGGTTTGATATTGCAGCCCTTCCTAAAATTGTCGGTACAGATGTCTATCCATATCCAGAAGTGAATAAAATCGTGGCGGAAGCTAAGGATATTCTGGGGGCAGACAGGATGATGTGGGGAACCGACGCGCCGTTTGCGGCGGTTCTGGATACCTATGAGCATCTGTCGGATTACCTCGAGAAAGCGGCTGTATTCACGAAAGAGGAGCTGGAGAACCTCTACTACAAGAATGCTTATCAGGTGTATTTTTCATAGATTGAGGTATAGAACAGGAGAAAATTGACATGAAAAGAGTGGTATCCTTTTTCGGAGAAAAATCCGAAATATTTAACATGTTGAATCAGAAGGCAGAGGAGTATGCGAGCACACTCGGAATTGAGTATCGCTGGGCTCCTCAGACACCCTTTTCGGAGGAGAATGTCATCCGGGAGCTTCAAAATGCAGACGCCGGGATCATTGATGTTGAGCCTTATGGTGAGCGTGTTTTCAGTCAGATAAAAGATAACGCGAAACTGCTGGTTCGCTTTGGGGTGGGTTTTGACAAAGTAGATCTGGAGGCAGCGAGTCGAAATGGAATTGCCGTGGCAAGAACAACTGCGGCGAATACGACTGCGGTGGCAGAGATGGCTCTGACTCTGATGTTGTCATGCCGACGCAGAATCAGTATAAGCCAGAGCAGGGTTCGGTCCGGAGTATAGGCCAAAGACATTGGTAATGAAATAATTGGTGGCACTGTGGGAATTGTGGGCTATGGAAATATTGGCAGACGCCTTGCCAGGCTCCTGGCGGTTATTGACTGCAGGATACGTGCTTATGATCCATTTCCGCGAAAAGAATTGATGGAAGCGGACGGCGTGGAATTAAGGAGCCTTGAGGATGTGTTTCGCGAAGCAGATGCAATAAGTATTCATGTACCTTATACCAAAGAGACGCATCACATGGTAAATAAAGAAATGCTTTCCTTGATGAAGCCGACATCCGTAATTGTGAATACCTCCCGTGGTAACATCATTGATGAGGACGCACTGTATGAAGCATTGAAATCCGGAATTATAGCGGGAGCCGGAATCGATGTGTTCGCCCAGGAACCGCTGCCTTTGGATTCTCCATTGTTGACGGTGGAAAATGCGGTTCTCACGCCACATGTGTCCAGCCAGACAGTTGAGTCATTGTGGAATATTTATAAAATGGCATTGGATATCAGCACAGACTTTTTCGCGGGCAGAGGTTCGCAGCATATTTTGAATCAGGATTATGCAGAACACGCATAAAAAGTGCGGTGGCGGGGTTGTAATTAATCCCGCCACTGGTTTTAACAGAACAGATCCTCCGATGTCAGCAGCACCGCCCCTTCCTCCGCTGCTCTTTTCCGGACAGGGGCGGTAAATCCGCTTTTGCTGATAAAGAGAAAGTGTTTTTTTGCGACATCCGGAAAGGCCTCTGCCGCAGTTAGCAGATCGTCGTATTCCTCCATCGGCATGGGGCGGTTCATAAATTTGCACTCGCAGAACAGTCCTTCCGTTTTCTTTTTATCCAGAGCCAGAAGATCAACGTCGTCCTGCGCGCGGATGACCGGATTATTACCCCACCATTTTCCAATGTATGCCGGAACAAAGGGCAGCCTGCGAAGCCGCGCCTGCCGGATCAGGTATTGCCTGCAGATGTCCTCAAAAGCCGATCCCATGAAGTCTGAAATGCCGTCCATGATCTCGGCTGCCGCATCCGCGGGACCCAGCAGTTCGTAATAGCTTTTATTTGAAAAAATATAGTGATACCAGAAGCGGTAAAAATTGTCCGTCAGCGTATAGATCGCCCTTTTCCCCGTCTGCGGCTCACCACAGGGCGTCCTCTTTTCCAGCAGACGAATGGCCTGCAGCGTCGCGATATATTTGCTGCATTTACTCTTATCCTCGTGAATACAGTCCGCGATCTCTGTTACCCGGTTGTAACCGCGCGCGACCGCCTCCAGAATGCTGTTGTATACGCCCGGTTCCCTCAGCTCCGTCCGCAGGAGCATCATCGGTTCATCATTCAGGAAAGCTCCGTTTTGCAGGATCTCTATCTCGATATTTTCACGGATAGAACGTTCCCCCGAAAAGGCGATGAGGTAGCGGGGAATCCCGCCAAGTATCCCGTACGCGATCAGCTTTTCCTCCACCGAATAATTGGGGAAAAACCGGGCGCTGTCCAGATAGTCAAAAGGCAACACTTCCATGGAGGATGTCGCACGCCCGTACAGCGGACTTTCATATCCCATGATATCGTTGACCATAAAACTCACGCTGGAACCGCACAGAATCAGGAAAAGATTAAGCTCTTTCCAATGATGGTCGATCTCATGCTGCAGCATGCTTTTGATGGAGGGATTCGGCCCGGCCATAAATGGAAATTCATCAATAATCAGAACCGTCTTTCTATTCACACTTTTTCTCGTAATATAAGAGAATGCGTCCTCCCAGGAGGAAAACGGCGCGATAAACTGCCCGTCAAAATGCAGCTGTACCGTTCTGGAAAAATCCTGTAGATTCAGGCTGTCATTTTTTTCCTGCGCAGAATAGAAAATGTAGTCCTGTCCGTGGGAAAATTCCTGAAGGATTGTGGTCTTTCCGACACGCCTCCTTCCATACATAACCAGAAATGCAAAACCTTCGCTGGCATTCAGCCTGCGAAGCTGTTCCAGCTCCTGCTCCCTTCCGATCATCTTTACTGCCTCCACTGCATTGTTTTTTAAATTGCATACTCACGAGTAGTATACTCGTGATTCAACTTTTTTGCAAGGCTTTCGCTCCTACAACCAGAACTTTTTCTGCATCTTCTTTCATATCTTCCGGCTTCCTTTTTTCATATCTTGAGATTTTATTTTGAATATAGTATAATAAACATGTTATATGCAACAACCATTTTAATTTTATCTTAATAAGCGGAGACACAGTAGAAATGCCAGTCAGCACATCGGAAAAAACACTTTGAAAATGCGAGCATACAGTATTTTGAAAGAGAAAATCGTAAATTGTGAGTATGCACCTGGAAGCATGCTGAACGAAGCGCAGCTGGCTTCTTCTCTTGGTTTTAGCAGAACACCCATAAGGGAAGCGATCAGCATTCTTGAGATGGAAGGCTTCCTTATCATTGTACCCAAAAAGGGGATTCTCGTGACTGATATTCTGCTGAGCGATGTCGTTCAGATCTTTCAGACACGCATGGAAATAGAAGCTGTTGTATTAAAACTTGCAGCTCCCAATATACCCAAAGAAGAAATTCATTCCTGGATCAATACTTTCTCTTCGGAAGAATCTTCCGTGAAAGTCGGTTACCAGATGGACACTGACATGCACCTGTCTATCGTCAACCACTGCAATAATTCATATATTATCGACATGATGAAAAAGGTATTTGACAAGAACATGCGGGTTATCATCACCAGCACTGAAAACAAAGAACATATGCAGGAAGCTCGAAAGGAGCATATAGAGATTCTGCAGTGCCTCTTAGACGGGGAGGTTGATCTGGCTTCTGCAAAAATGCGCACGCATGTAGCCGGCTGCCGCAATGCGGCTTTGGAATTTTTCTATTCCACTTGATACAAATCGCATTCGCTGCATTATGATCCATGAAAGATCGTGACGGCTGAGAGATATTTCTCAGCCGCCCTTTTTATTGCATATATATGGTTATCTTTCAAGAACAATATCCTCAAGCGCCCGCTTGGGTACGTAGTGTACGTCATTCTCATCGCGATAGTAGGCGACGTTTCCGTCCGCCCCGGCCTCCGTGAGCATGACGGTCTCTGCCGGTTTCCCGATGGCGACGACCAGTTGCGGCAGCAGCTGCTCCGGAAGGGCGAGCGCCTCTTTGATGCCAACTGCGTTGTAACTGCCGATCATGCAGCCGCCGAGCCCCATCTCCGTGGCCGCCAGCAGAATCGTCTGCGCGGCGATGCCGACATCCCGCTGATAACGGGTCTTGCATGAGTCAATCTGCGTATCCTGGCAGATGATGATAAAGGCAGTCGGACACTTCCCGGGATGCGGGAGCGTGAGCTCCGGGAGTCCTTTGGCCCACTATGTGTGCGACTGAACCTTGTCGACCGTGTCCTTCTCACAGACCAGGCAGAATTTGAGCGGCTGCTGATTGATGGATGAGGCAGCGAAGCGCGCACAGTCCACCATGGCGAGCAGTTCCTCCCGTGTGACCCGGCGGGATTCGTCATAACCGCGATAGCTTCTGTTGGCGAGTACCAGTTCTTTGAATTTCACGATTTTCTCCTTTTTAAAAACGAAAATTGCAAGTGCAAGTTGAACACATCCGCGAAAAGCTTCAATAGA
>JAJQCB010000170.1 GCA_021203005.1 Clostridiales bacterium
CTCGAGAGCCATGCATTTGTATAGGAATGGCATGCCGCTTCCATTAGTAGCCGAATGGCTCGGCCATGCAAAAATGGACACAACAAGGCAGTTTTATGCCAATGCAGATACAACAATGAAGAAAAAAGCTATTGATAAAGCAACCTCAGAATTAAATCCACTTCTTTCTAACGACTACGATATTGACTGGGAAAATGATGAGGAGTTGCTGAAAAAACTTTATGGGTTAAAGTAATTATTATCCCGACTTTTTATAATAGAATTTCAGAAAATCCCATGATTCCGATGAATTTTCGGAATAAATAAAAAGTCGGGATAAGTGCTGTGAGAGGACGGCGGCTAATCACCGCCTCCTACTCGATTTTTTCAACTCTGTGTTTTTCTGATCCTGATTACCAATACCTGGGAATGCTTATTGAAGCCCGGCGTCTCCCAGCAAGGTAAGAATCTGATTCTTCGGCTGCGCGCCGACGGCCTGACCCACGACCTTCCCTTTTTTTATGACGATCAGCGTGGGGATGCTCATGACGTGGAATTGAGCGGCCAGTTCCGGCTGCTCATCCACGTTGATCTTTCCCACCATAATGTCTGAACACTCTTCAGCAATCTCATCGACAACCAGACTGATCATCCGGCAGGGGCCGCACCAGCTGGCCCAGAAGTCCAGCAGTACAGGTTTGTCTGCATGCAGAACCTCTTTCTCAAAATTATCCTGATTAATATTGATAATACTTATCTTTTCCCTCCTGTCTTGTCGTTTTATACATGCATTTTCTTATAACTGCATTTATCAGTATTTCCCAATAATCTTTGTAATATTATCACAGAAACTCCAGAAAGTTCACCGCCCTGAATCACTCTCGTCCGGGAATTGTCCGGCAATGCTGGCAGAAACGGTAGGCCGCGCTGTATTTCGGAAGATCACGCCGAATCGTCAGATACAGATTGAAGTTCAGTTCTTCCTGGCGGATTCGGCAGGCATGATAGAGAGCCGTATCATAGTTCAGAGCATCCTCTACGGCGATTGCAACCCGCTGGTTGTTTGCTGCATAGGAAATGATATCAATATACTCTTCCTGAAAGGTACAAGTCGCAAGCCGATCATCCTCTGGGAAAATTTCCCGGATTCGGTCATAGACGGGAGATGGTTTATAAAAGACCAGATCAAATTGCAGCAATTCTGTTAAGGATATCTCAGATAGAGCTGCGAGAGGATGCCCCTTCCCTGTAATCGCCAGGACATCACGCTCATAAAACAGGAACTGCTGAAAACTTTTTCCCTTATGTTTCAGACAGATACCGACATCAAGCTGTGCATGAAGAATATCCTCATAAATCAGGGAGGAAGAACGGTAACTATGAACTGAACACGGTTGTCCGTAATCCGCAAGAAACCAGCTGAGATAGCTGGACTGAATCATGGTCTTTGTTGCACCGATGCGAATCTCCTGATGTTCCTTTTGCCCGGCTACTGCTTTTTTCCCATTTTCCAGTGCATCGATCGCCTCGCAGGCATATTCATAGTATGTCCGACCGCAGGCAGATAAAACTACATTTCTTCCGTTTCTGTCAAAAAGCACACATCCAAGATCCGCTTCCAGCTTCCCGATCGCATAGCTAAGGGAAGGCTGTGTGATGTGGAGCTGTTCCGCTGTTTTCGTATAGTTCTGACATTCCGCCAGAGTCCTAAAGTAGTACAGGTAATGAATATACATATTTTCCTCACAAACCGTTTCGCGGATTTATAAAATTCATCTATATATACTATATCACGTTCAATTGGTAATTCAAGGAAAATAATGCTATATTTCTGACACAATAAAACGAAAGGCGGACATGCAAATGAATTTGGAGAAATTTATTGAGCACGCAACTCCGCGGCGAGTGTTGGCAGTTGTCGTATCGCAGAATGGTCAGGAGATTGGCCGACATCTGTGGGAACCGATCTGTCGCAGGAATGTCTATTCTGCCACAAAAACATTCACCTGCACAGCAGTGGGTCTGGCCGTAAAGGAAGGTCTGCTTTCTCTGGACGAGAAGCTGACAGATGCTTTCGCGGAGGACCTGCCAGAGAGCGTCGATGAGAACCTGCAGAAGGCAACTGTCAATGATCTGCTTACCATGTGCCTTGGTCAGGCGGAAGGGCACCTCATGGGAAAGGATCGTGTCTGGGTCAAGGAAGACGACTGGGTCAAATACGCTCTGTCCTTCCCCTTTGCCTATGAGCCCGGCACACATTTTGTTTACAACAATGTGGGACCTTATCTGGCCGGTATCCTGGTACAGAGACGGGCTGGCTGTAACATGATGGAATATCTGTATCCCCGTCTCTTCAAACCCCTGGGAATCAAGAGGACTGTGTGTGAGATTGATCCTTTGGGAAATACCTTCGGCGCTGGTGGCTTGTTAATTTCCATCGATGAGCTTCACCGTCTGGGGCTTTTGTATCTCCAGAGAGGGAACTGGGAGGGTAAGCAGATTCTCACGGAAGAATGGGTGGATGATTGTCTGACCAAACAAAGCGAAAATGACGGCCACGACCCCTTCGGTTACGGAAGATTGATCTGGGGCGAGGACAAAGGCGGCTGGCGGATCAGTGGTAAATACGGACAGATGTCTATGATCTTCCGGGAGAAAAACGCCGTCATCACGGTTGTCTCCGAATGCCGTGAGGGAGATGCTCTCAGAAAATGCATTCTGGATGATATTTATTCACAACTGTAAAAAATCAAACACTAAATACGTGAGGAGAAGAAATTATGGGTAACACATTTTATATGGTTGTTTCCGTCATTATGATGATACTGCTATTCGTGCTCCTGATCTGGGGTAAGATCTCACCGGTTATTGCCCTGATACTGGTTCCTGTCGGTGCCGCAATCGTATGCGGATTTCCGCTGTCAGATGTCGGCGACTGGGTCACTGCAGGCTTACAGTCACAGGTGTCCACTGTGGCAATGTTCATGTTCGCTATTATTTTCTTTAGCTGTCTCATGGACACCGGCATGTTTGACATCCTTTTAGACCGATTATTGTCAAAGGCGACGAGTGTAACACTCATTTGTCTGATTACGATTGTTGCCACTATGCTGGGACATCTGGACGGTTCCGGAGCGACCACTTTCCTTCTGGTGATTCCCCCGTTGCTGCCCCTCTATAAAAGAATGAATATGAGGCCTCTTGTTCTGATGGCTCTGGTCTCGCTGACTGCTGGTGTCATGAATATGCTCCCTTGGGGAGGTCCCTGCGCCCGTGTTGCCATCGGTCTTGAAATGGAGGCAAATGATGTCTTTCTCGCTGCACTCCCCGGATTTGTCACCGGCATTATTTGTTGCGTAATTCTTGCCGTCGTCTTGGCACAGGTCGAGAAGAAAAGAGGCGCTGGAGTACAGGTTAAGGTTGCCGCTGGAGAACAGGTAGAGACGCTCGTTGATGAAGAAAAAGCGCGGCTGACTCGCCCGAAACTGTTCTGGTTCAATCTGATCATGATGATTGTGACCATCGTCTGCATCTTTACACTGGATGTACCGACAGCCTTGGTCTTCGCTGTAGCAGGAAGCATCGCTCTCTGCATAAATTATCCAGGAGCCAAAGCGCAGTCCGAACGGCTGATGTCCTACGCTCCGACCTGCTTGACGATGATCAGCATCGGACTTGCCGCTGGCGTATATACCGGTATCTTCAATAACAGTCCTCTTCAGGAGGCATTGAGCAACACTCTGATTTCTCTGCTGGATGGAGGCATTTCAGCTCACCTTAACACTATCCTCGGATACCTCTGGGCGCCTCTTGCTACCATCGGTCTGAATCATGAAGCGACTGTGTATACGATCTTGCCCACCATCGCGAACATCTGTTCAGACTTCGTGACACCGGCGCAGGTTGGCGCAACTTATTTGATGACATTCAGCACCCGTGTGTTCGCCAGCCCCCTGACCGCCGCCATGTATGTCGGTTTGGGTCTGTGTGGTGTTGAATTGAAAGATCATTTGCGCTTCACTCTTCCCTGCTCCTGGATTATCAGTACGATCATTATGACCGTTGCACTGATTGTAGGTGCTGTTCCGTTTTAAGACAGCCTGCTAAAACGATTTTCTTTATCGAAAACAAGGTAATGTGAAGCCGCCCGTCGGGAAGGAGAGTTCCCGGCGGGCGGCTTTTCAGTGCGCCCGCCGGGCGCACGTTCTAACGGGTGAAAGTCCCAAATCCGCCCGGCAGTGTGAAGGATACAGATGAACACCAAGGTTCCCGCCGTGAGGTTCAAGGGGGCTGAAGGAAGGTGTGGGCAAACTTCTGCCCCTGCTGTGCATGCCCTTCGGGTAAACGAACAAAAACCATTTCAGGCTGACACAGGAGGATAAGGCTGCTGAACAAGTCGAAGTCCTATAACTGCACGGAATCCTGCGCAGTGAAGATGGTGGGGATATGGAGGGAAAGAACGTGTGAGTACCCGGGGAGATCTCACGGACGTGGCATAAGTGATATAACATTCGCAGCCGCGGAGTAAAGCTTGCTGTGAGAAGTCAGCAGAGGCCATAGTACGGGAACAGCTATAGATGTGCCCGGAAGGGCTGAACAGTAGGAGGTGCCATTTCCAAATGGAAACCGGACATGGAATCAAATACAGACAACTTCATATCGAAGACTACCTGCAAAGGATACCTGCGGAACAGGAAAGGATAACAGGAGTGTACGCCCATGAATGGATTACCGGGAACCCTGACACCAACACGGACTTTTGGACGGACAACCTGTTGGAAACAATCCTCAGGAGCGACAACCTGAATGCCGCCTATAAGAAAGTAAAGGCGAACAAAGGCGCGGGTGGAATTGACGGAATGCAGGTGGATGAACTTCTGCCCTACCTGAGAGGCCACCGGGAGGAACTGGTACAACAGCTGAGGGAAGGGAAGTATAAGCCCAACCCGGTTCGGAGGGTAGAGATACCCAAGGAGGAACGGGGAAAAGTAAGGAAGCTTGGAATACCCACGGTGACTTCATAATGCACACCTCCCAAC
>JAJQCB010000142.1 GCA_021203005.1 Clostridiales bacterium
GTTTCTTTTTTGCCTCCAGTTTCTCCATAACGGACGGTTTTCCTGCCGGACGGTCCGCGTTCACAGCCACCAGTTTTTCTTTTTCCATAGAACAAAGAGACTGGAACGCTGCATTTATCATGACGGGATGGCAGTTCGTATAATACGAAAGCCTGATATCTCTGCTGTGATCCTGATTATCAGCCCCAGGGATAGCCACCTTTGCTGCCGCCTCTTTGACACTGGGATAATATCTGCCGTCATGATCCGCCAACTGAATCGTACTGGCCAGAACCAGCTTGCATCTGTCCATGCCGTAACGGTCAACCATCATGTTTAAAAATTCCGGCATTTTCCGATCATGGTAGGCAAGTCCGAATTCTTTCGTGAACTGCTCTGCACATTCTATCGTAGCCTCACGATTCTGCCGAAACTCCGTCACCTCGCCCCGATCTTTTGCCTGCTCAAAGGAATAGGGATAGACCGGCGATTTTAACCCGTTGATATGCTCCTGTTTCATCTGCTCAAATTGACCAATGGAATAGGATTGTATATTTCCGCTCGTGCGGATCTGGTGCATCTCCATAATCTCGCTCCGCGCCGTGTCAAATGTCATATCTCCAGTACCGATCTGACCGCCGTCATTCTCACGGAAATTACGATCGTATATTGTGTAATCCCAGCTCGTATCACTGGCTCTCTGCATATGGAGATACATACCGCCGACTTTCAGCACAGCTTCATCCGGTTCCCTTTCTCGAATTTCTTTGATTCCCATTTCCGCCATTGTTTCCCTGACATCGGAAATCGCTTTCTGCACTAACGGCTCTCCGCGGAAATATCCGATATCGTTTATATCACTCGCCAGAACTCTGCCTCGTGACATGAGCGGAAACTGACCGTCATAATCACCGCCGTTTTGGAGATCGAAACCGATACCTTTTCCCATACCCGCATCATCAGGTATGCGCTGATAAATCTCCAATGCTTCGCGGAGAGTAAGTCCTTCGTGAAATTCTCCGTAGTTAGGATATTCCAGACACTCCGCCGCATAGAAAGTCAGCGATTCCTTTTGCTCCTGCGCTTTACTCAGTTTTGGAGCAATTTCATCTTTTTTACTCAGTTTTGGAGCATTTTTCTCTTCGTTACTTATTGTTGGAGCATTATTGGCAGTCTTACTCATATCTGTATCATTTTCCTGCTCCAGTTTCGACTCTTTCTCTTTGCTTAGTTCCCGCAGATACCCGTCAATCTCCGTGATCATGCTGTCGGCTTCTCGCCGGATGGTCTCAAGCGACGATTTCAGTTCTTTCATTTCCTGACTGGAACTCCATCCGGCAATATATCCGAAAGAATATTCGCTGGTATCCAGTTTATAATACTGGCAAACCGCGTAAGCCACGCTTTCTGCCTGTACCTCTCTGGTGCGCTGATCCACTTTAATCCCATTTTTCGCTTCCAGCATATCTACATCATGCAGACGGGAATGGGCAATTTCATGGATGGCGGTCTTTACATTCTGCGCCTGCGCCATGCCCTCGCGGATTGCAATACGCTTATCGACCTGATGGTAATAACCATGCGAACTGCCGCTGATTTCTTCAAAAGCAATCGGCACTTTTGACGTGCGTTTGAGTGCTTCAAAAAACTGATCGTAAGCCTCCACGGAATCCGTCAGATCATGGACTTCCAATTCCGGAAGCGGCTTGCCGTCTGTCTGACTGACATCAAATACAGATGCCACCGTGAACCTCGGACGCTGCACCGTCACCGTTTCCTTTAACGGCTCCCCGAATTCGTCCAGAACGGGCTTTTTTGTCTCTGGATCAAGCACATCCCGTTCAATCTGTACCTTGTAAGGCGCAGGCGCAATGATCTTGATGGATTTTTCATCCTTCATCACATGACGCCCGAATTTCTTCTGCCACGCCCCGTAGCCGGCCACCAAAGTGGCGTCCGGCTTCTGCATGGCGATAAGCAGGGTATTGGAAAAACTGTAATTATGGAACTTCGACATGGTATTCAGATATTCCTTATACGTCTCACTGTCAAATAAATCTTTCAGTCCCTGCTCCAGTTTCTCCGTGATTGCTTTCAACTGTTGCTGCTGTTTATTTTCTGCCAATTACAATACCTCCTCATTCTGTTTTGCATGTGTACGGGTATCCTCGCCGGATGACCGCACCATTTTCTTCATTTGCTGCAATTTCTCCATTACAGACCCCTTTCCGGCAGGACGGTCTGCCGACAGCTTTTCTTTTGAACCGCTGTCGATTTCCGCCTCCCTGTTTCCGGAACCGCCGTCCATATTCAGGAGCGCATTTAATTCTGTCAGTCGTTCTTCCTTTGTCCGAAGATCGTCTGCCTGTGCGAACGGACGCTTAATTTCCTCTTTTGCGCTTTCCATCTGCCCTTGAAGCGTTTCCAGCCGTTCTTCCGCTTTCTTCAGCTGCGCGGGGATGTTTTCAATCGCATTGTTGATCCTCGTGATGTTGCCCGACGGGTCTGCGCCGATTTCCACCTTATGAGTAGCCTGCCCTTTCAGTGAAAGTTCAAATTTGTTCTCAAAGGCATCGAATCGGACACTCAGACCGAATCCGGCATAGTTGCCGATCTGCCCCTCTTTCTGGATTGCTTTCATTCCGGAGCAAGCCGCGATGATCGCCTGTCCTGCTTCCTTGCGGTTCGTATACACCTTTCCGGCAATCTGCAAGGTAAAATCCTCCGTGCTTTTCGGCAGGCAGCTCTCCGCCATCATCTGGTCTGATTTCAGAGCCGTGATCCGCTCCGAAGTAGCCGCGATCATTTTCGGGAAATTCACGCAGATATCATCCTCCAGACGGTAACGCTGGCTGTCATAATTTGATTTCAGCAGACGCAGTTTCGCCACCTGAATATCCAGATCCATTTTCTCTTTAATATAGGGATTGCCTGTCGCAAGCGCCTTAACTTCCGCATAGGAGAGTGCCGCTTCATCAATATCATCCGCGCTCCTCACCGGCGATTTACTCGTCATGATCTGCGAGATAAAGCGCTGTTTGTTTTCCAGCAGCTGCCATGAATAAGCGTCAAAAGTACCTTTTGTGATATAACGGTAAATCTGTACCTCACTGTTCTGGTTCCCCTGCCGGATGATTCGTCCTTCCTGCTGTTCAATGTCAGACGGTTTCCACGGCACATCAAGATGGTGGAGTGCAATCAGATGATCCTGCACATTCATACCCGGACCCATCTTCGCAGTAGAGCCGAGCAAGACACGCACCTGTCCGCTCCGGACTTTTGCAAACAGTTCCGCTTTCCTGACTTCCGTATTTGCTTCATGGATGAAGGCAATCTCCTCTGCAGGAACGCCCTTTGAAACCAGTTTGCTTCTGATGTCCTCATAAACATTGTAAGAACCGTCACCCTTCGGCGTGGAGAGATCGCAGAACACAAGCTGCGTCGTCTTATCGGCTTTTCCCTCCTGCCAGATCTTTAATACATTCGACACACAGGCATTGGTCTTGCTTCCTTCATTATCCGGCAGAAAATCATTGGTAAGCCGCTGATCCAGCGCAAGTTTTCTGCCGTCCGATGTAATCTTGAGCATATTATCAATGGTGGAATCCACCCCGCCGCCGCGCACAACTTCTGCACGTTCCCCAAGGGCAGCAACCATCTCTTTTTGCTCCTCGCTCGGCTCCAATACCACATCTGTGTACTTCGCTTCCGGAACCGGAAGTTTCAGCATGTCGGCGGTCTGAATATCCGCAGCCTCTTTGAACACGGACAATAATTCCGGAAGATTAAAAAAGCGGGCAAACCGTGTTTTTGCACGATAGCCCGTTCCTTCCGGCGACAATTCCACGGCTGTGACTGTCTCCCCAAAGGTTGACGCCCAGCTGTCGAAGTGTCCCAGCCCCATTTCCTGAAGCCTATCATATTGTAAATATCGCATGACCGTGTATAACTCTGTCATACTATTGGAAATCGGCGTCCCTGTTGCAAAGGTAATGCCTTTCCCTCCTGTCAGTTCATCCATATACCGGCATTTTGCAAACATATCGGAGCTTTTCTGTGCTTCGGTCTGCGCCACGCCTGCAATGTTCCTCATTTTGGTGTAGAGGAATAAATTTTTGAACGAGTGGCTCTCATCCACAAACAGCCGGTCAACGCCCAGCTGTTCAAACGTCACCACATCATCCTTACGGCTCTGGTCATTGAGCTTTGCCAGCCTTACCTCCAGTGTCTTTCTGGTTTTCTCCATCTGTTTCACTGTAAAATTCGCGCCTTCCTCGCCTTTCGCCTCCTCGATCTGATAGACCAGTTCGTCGATCTGATCCATAATCTGCTGTTTCTGACGTTCCATCGAAAGCGGGATGCGCTCAAACTGGGAATGACCGATGATCACCGCGTCATAATCCCCTGTGGCGATTCTCGCGCAGAACTTCTTCCGGTTCGCAGGCTCAAAATCCTTTTTCGTTGCCACAAGGATATTCGCGCCTGGATATAATTTCAGGAAGTCGCTTCCCCATTGCTCCGTCAGGTGGTTCGGGACTACAAATAAAGATTTCTGGCATAACCCCAGACGTTTTGATTCCATCGCGCCTGCAATCATCTCATAGGTTTTCCCTGCGCCGACACAGTGCGCCAGCATGGTATTATCCCCATAGAGCTGATGAGCCACCGCATTTCTCTGGTGCGGACGCAGGGTAATCGTCGGATTCATGCCGGGAAAGGTAAGATGCGAGCCGTCATATTCGCGGGGACGGATGCTGTTAAAACGCCTGTTGTACTCCCCAACGAGATCTGTCCGCCTTCTCTGGTCTTTGAAAATCCATTCCTTAAACGCAGATTTAATCGCGTCCTGCTTCTGCTGCGCCAGCATAGTCTCTTTTTTATTCAGAACCCTGCGTTCTTTTCCATCCTCCTCCACAGTATCAAATATCTTTGTATCACGGAGATTCAGTGCATCCTCCAGCAGCCGGTACGCATTTGCGCGGTCTGTACCGTAAGACAATCATAAAAGCACATTCCCATAGTTATAACGG
>JAJQCB010000192.1 GCA_021203005.1 Clostridiales bacterium
TCATTAATGCTCCCGTGGAAATGGTAGGAATTCGCTGCACATCCGCCGCTGCAGTAGAACCTGGCAAAACAGTTTCTGCATTTTTCCTTGGCATAGACATTGCAGCACTTAAACTCATCTCTGATATCCGTCCGTGTCACCCCGTCCCAGACATTTCCCATAAGGAAATCCTCATTTCCCACAAACTGATGACAGGGATACAGGTCTCCCCAGGGCGTCACCGCCAGATACTCTGTGCCGGAACCGCAGCCGGACAGGCGCTTGGCCACGCAAGGACCGCCCTCCAGGTCAATCATAAAATGGAAAAAATCGAACCCGCGCCCCTCCGCATTGCGGCGGACCATCTCCGCCGCCAGCTTATCATATTCCTCAAAAAGCTTCGGGAGATCCTCCTCCCGGAGCGCGTAGGCCTCGGAGTCCTCCGCAACCACCGGCTCCACGGAAATCTGCTGAAATCCCAGATCCGCCAGGTGAAGCACGTCCTCGGAAAAATCCAGGTTGTAGTGGGTATAGGTGCCCCGGACATAATATTTATCCTGATGCCTGCTCTCGGCAAACTTCTGAAACTTCGGCACGATCAGATCATAGCTGCCCTGTCCTTTCCGGAACGGACGCATATGGTCGTTCACTTCTTTCCGCCCGTCAATGCTTAAGACCACATTGCTCATCTCACGGTTGGCGAACTCCATGATTTCATCATTTAAAAGCACGCCGTTGGTCGTCAGCGTAAAGCGGAAATTCTTATCGTGAATTTTTTCCTGTTCGCGGCCGTACGCCACCAGTTCCTTTACAACATTCCAGTTCATCAGGGGTTCGCCGCCGAAGAAATCCACTTCAAGATTCCTCCTGCGGCCGGAATTCTCAATCAGAAAATCCAACGCGCGCTTCCCGATCTCCAGGTCCATCAGCGCCCGACGGCCGTGATATTCTCCCTCCTCCGCAAAACAATAACGGCAGGCCAGGTTGCAGTCGTGGGCGATATGTAAGCAAAGCGCTTTTACCACCGTGGGTCTGCGCTTAAAATCCATGATATAATCTTCGTATTCGTCTTTCGTAAAGAGCGTGCCGTCCGCGGCCAGCTGAGATACTTCGTCATAAGCCTCCGACAGTTCCTCCGCCGGATAACAGACGGAAAGGCGATCCACGATCTCCTCTTTGCTATGATCTTCGTAAAGGGCGATAATCTCATACGTAGCATCATCTACCACATGAACCGCACCGCTGTTCACATCAAGGACGATATTATATCCATTGTTCTTATACTGGTGTATCATTCGATACTCCTCATTTCTATAATCACTGAAAGACCGCATGCGTTGCCGCATACGGCCTCATGTTCCATTCCTATAAAACGACCTGCTTATTTATGCTCACAGCTCTGATTGCCGACCGTGCAGGATGTCTTGCATGCAGACTGGCAGGATGTCTGGCACTCACCGCAGCCGCCCTTCTTCACGGTGTTCTGTAACTTCTTTGTGTTCAATGTCTTCACATGTTTCATAACAAAAAACTCCTTTCTATATCTATCCGTAACGGCACACAACACGCCGCCGCAAATACTTTTCTGAGTATAACACAGTTCCCTGTATTTCGCAAGAGTGAGTATATACAGGATGCGTCAGTTGCCACTGATATATTTTAAGGCAACTCTATAGGCGCGTTTTTAGCCAGGACAAAATCCATCTCTTATGCCCACTCCAATATCATCACACCCCAGGTCAGACCTGCTCCGAATCCGGCGAGGACGACCTTGTCCCCGGACTTCAGCAGTCCCTTGCGGTTCACCTCATCCAGAAGAATCGGAACACTGCCGCCGGAAGTGTTGCCGACGCGGCTCACATTCTCCGGAACCTTATCCATCGAAATCTTCAGGCGCTTCGCGATCGACCGATTGATGCGGGCATTGGCCTGATGCAGCAGATACCAGTCAATATCATCCGCCGTCAGATTCGCTGCCTCCAGCGTCTCCTCAATTGCCTCCGGAATCTTTCTCACCGCAAACTTAAAGACCTCGCCGCCATCCATATAAAGGAAATCCATCGGCTTCTGCTCCGGGACAAAAGGATTGAAATTCTCACGGCTCTTTACATAGATCGTACCGCCCTTGCTCCCGTCGCTGCCTGTCGTCGAACCGAGAACACTCCCCTCAGCCGCACGTACCACGGCGGCTCCGGCTCCGTCCGCAAAAATCACGCAGGTACTTCGATCCTTCCAGTCCACGATACGGGAGAGAGACTCCGCCCCGATTACCAGAGCCGTCCGGCATGTCCCCGCCTGCATCATGGAATCCACTACAGTCATCGCAAATACAAAACCCGCGCAGGCTGCATTCAGATCGAAAGCCGTCGCATTCACCGCACCGATCTCACTCTGCACGAGACATGCAGTGCTCGGAACCAGGGTATCTGCGGTACAGGTCGCCACGATAATCAGGTCGATCTCCTCCGCGCTGACGCCCGCCATATCCATGGCGCGGCGCGCCGCCTCTGTGGACAGGGAGACAGTCGTCTCCTCCACGGAAATATGCCTTTCCCGGATACCCGTCCGGCTGCTGATCCACTCGTCACTGGTATCAACGATGGTGGACAGGAAATCATTTGTCACTGTTTTCTCCGGCAGACAACTTCCGGTTCCGATAATCTGTGCTCTCATACTGGCCTCCGCTATATATAAAAATTTGATATTCAAAGCATTACTTTCAAAGTATAAGATACGCATTTTAATTTGTCAACCAGCAAAAAAACAGTACTATCCGCCGTTTTTTATCATATGATGATACCAGGGTCGAAATGATGTAACAGAAAAAACGAAAGCGCAAATAAGAAAGGAGCAGCACATGGCATATGACATTATCTTAGACGCCGGGCACGGCGGTTTTGACAACGGAGCATCCTACATGGGCCGTGCGGAGAAGGACGATGTCCTCCGCCTCACCCTCGCCGTCGGACAGCAGCTGGAAGCAGACGGCTACAGCATTTATTACACCCGCACCTCCGATGTATACAATTCTCCCACAGAAAAAGCGCAGCTCGCCAATGAGTCCGGCGGAAGCTATTTTATCTCCTTTCACCGGAATTCCGCTGTGGAGGATAACCTGTACGACGGCGTGCAGACCCTGGTCTATCAGGAAAACGAGACCGTCAACCGCCTGGCCGGCAATATCAACGCGGCTCTGGAACAGGCCGGCTTTCAAAATCTCGGTATCGAGGAGGTCCCCGGGCTGATCGTTCTGTGGAAAACAGAAATGCCGGCCGTCCTGGTGGAAGTCGGCTTTCTCAACAATGAAAAGGATAACGCCATTTTTGACGAAAACTATGACCGGATTGTCGCCGCCATCGTCTCCGGCATCGAGGAAAGCATTCCGCTTACCGCCCAGTCTCTGCCAAAGGAGTACGCTGTGCAGACGGGACTCTTCCGGTACGACGTCAACGCCGCCTACCAGCTGGAGCGCCTGGAAATGCAGGGATTTACCGGGCAAATCACCTTCGACGATCCCTACTATGCAGTCCGGGTAGGGCAGACCGCCTCCCTCGACGACGCCGTTGCGCTGCAGGAGGATTTAAAGCATCACGGATATACGACTATGGTCGTAACCTCCTGATGCCAGCTATATTCTTTTTCATAAAGCAGCCACTCCCATTGCACAGGATACACCAGGTATTCCATATATATTTTCAGGCAACTTTTAAGGGCGTTTTTAGGTGTATCCGTCTGAAAATATAAAAATCAAGTACAATAGACCCTTTTCACCCGGGGACAGATCGCGTATAATATAGTCGTCTTTACCGTCACTTTTGTATCGCACAGTTCATTATGAATCATACCTACATCATCGCATTCTGGAGTCTGTCCCCCATCAACTCCCGCCGTTTCTGTATGGACTTTTTTGCGTCCTCCCTGAAACCGTTCGGCGACATCCAGTGTCTCGACTGCGGGAACAGGCAGGACAGACGCACGATACAGCTTCTGCGCCAGTCTGATCTGGTGGTCATCGCACTGCGGCAGAGCCACCGGGAAATCTGCGATCTTTTCTGCAAAAACACTCTGCATTTTTCCAATTGCATCTATCTGATCGTGGACTACTTTCCCGACCGGGAATTTGACCTGACTAAGATC
The DNA here is from genome assembly GCA_021203005.1 of Clostridiales bacterium. Lineage (GTDB taxonomy): Bacteria > Bacillota > Clostridia > Lachnospirales > Lachnospiraceae > Eubacterium_I. The sequence continues at coordinate 4,117 of JAJQCB010000192.1, forward strand.
TCTTTTGAATTTCGTATTCCGCTCTCCCGCCTGGCCTGCATTCCCTATCATCCCGACCGCCGGGATCTGTATCCGGGAAAAGAACCCGTAAAGAACCAGACAGGTAACACAATTCTGCGGGCCGGCCGCGGGAGACCGGGGTTCCACAGAGAACTTTACCGCGCCCGGCGGGTCATACTGCAGGCGCTGGGATTCTGATATACAAACAGGGAACCCGCCTACCTGGCGGGTTCCTCCGCTTCCTTTTCAGGAATTCTCAGATATATTTTCACAATCCGGTGATTTTCCTTCGTCCACACCTGCATATAGACGCCCTCCGGCGTTGTGATCGCATCCGTCACTTTCGGCAGCCGGTCCAGCATCCCGATCATATAACCGCCGACAGAATCATAGTCCTCCGACTCCAGATGAAGATTCAACACCTCATTCAGGTCATCCAGCTGCATCTGTCCCTCTACCAGATATTCCCGCTCGGAAATCTGCTGCAGCAATTCCACCTCGTCCTCATCAAACTCATCCCGGATTTCACCCACAATCTCCTCGATCAGGTCCTCCATCGTGATCAGACCGTCCGTCATGCCGTACTCATCCAGCACAATGGCAATGCTGATATGATTCTTCCTCATCGCGATCAGAAGATCCGCCGTGTTCTTATGCGTATGCGTGAAATACGGCTCCCGCATCAGCGCCTGGACGGAAAAATGCTCCTTATCACAGAGAAGAAGGTCTTTCATATTCAGAATCCCGACCACATTGTCCGTCGTATCTTCGTAGACAGGCAGGCGCGTGAACTTGTCCTCGGCAAACACCTCCAGCACCTCATCATAAGTAGCGTCGATATGTACAAAAGTCATATCGATCCGGCGCACCATCACATCCTCCGCCACCGTGTCCCCGAAATCAAACACATTGTTGATCATTTCTTCTTCTTCCGGCTCAATCACACCGGACTCCTGGCTGAGTTCCAGAACCGTGCGCAGCTCGCGCTCCGACATGACGTTGTTTTTTTCATTCGGATCCACGCGCAGCAACCGCAGAAAACCGGAGGCAAGCAGGTTGATAATAAAAATCACCGGCGTCAGAACATTCATCCAGATCCAGATTACTCTGCTGTAGCGCAGGGAAAGCTTCTCGGAACGGATCGTAGCAATCGTCTTCGGGGATATCTCTCCGAAAATCAGCACCAGCACGGTAAGCACCCCCGTAGAGATACCGGCAGCAGCATTGCCAATCAGCCGGACTGCGACAATTGTAGCCAGCGAGGAAGCGGAAATATTAACCAGGTTATTGCCGATCAGAATGGCGCTCAGCATTTTCTGGGAGTTGTCAGTCACCCGCAGCACCAGCTGCGCCCGCTTGTCTCCCTCCTCCGCAAGAGTCTTCATACTGATCTTACTTACTGTCGTCAGCGCCGTCTCGGCAGATGAAAAAAAAGCCGACAACGCCAGCAAAAAAATCAAAACTAATATAGGTATCGCGACGTCTGGGTCCAAAAACGAATCACTCTCCTGTCTTTTTCAAAAATGATAATCTCTATCGTCAGAAACCATGACGCATGCTCTGAAATCAAAGTCTTCGACGATAAATGTAAAAAAATGCTACCACATCTGTTCTGTTTTTGCAAGTATAACATATATATAATGCAGGAGGATTTTATCATGGAAAGAACAAACAGGCAAAAAAACAAACCCCTGACCATCATCAGCACCCTGCTGATCATGTATGTCATCACCGGTCTTGCACTCCTGGTGCTGGCACTTCTGCTGTTAAAGATGCAGCTTGGTGAAAACATCGTATCCGCAGGCATTCTGATCATCTATATCCTTTCCTGTCTGGCAGGCGGAATGATCGCCGGAAAGCGGATGAAAGTACATAAATTTCTCTGGGGCATTCTGACAGGAACATTCTATTTCCTGATTCTTCTCGCCGGCTCTTTTTTGCTGAACCGGGGCATCAGTGCCGACACGGTCCAGATCAGCACCACACTGGTCATGTGCATGGCTGCAGGGATGATCGGAGGCATGATAAGCTAGATACCACGTTCCAGCTGAGCGGGATAAACTGCAGGCGCATCGTTCCGACTGCATAGAACCGGAATTTGTCCGACATATCCATAGCCGCCAACCGAATTACAGCGGAATTTTTGTGATTTTATAATTCCTTCCGTCAATCTCCATCACCGCAAAAGAGACTTCGCCGCCGAACCGCGGCCGTCCGCAGCTTCCCGGATTCAGCCAGAGTCTCCCGTCAACCACTTCCTCGGAATAGCGGTGCGTATGACCGTGCACGATCACGTCCGCCTCCGCCGCCATCCGGCCTGCGTCATACCGGTCATGGACAAGCAGAAATTCCAGTTCTCCAATCCGGAAACGGAGTCTCTGCCGGAGATTCTGCGCCCAGTAAAAGTCATTGTTGCCCCTTACCGCGTAAAGCTTTCCGCGCATAAGACGGAGTTTATCCAGAATGTGCTCCTCCGCAAAATCTCCCGCATGTAAAATGTAATCGCAGTTTTTCAGTGTGCCGACCACCTCCGGCCGCAGCAGGCCATGGGTATCGGAAACAATTCCCACTTTTATCGCCATAGACGATTTCCTCTCCCCCGTTTCCCGGCATCCGACATGCCGCAAAAATCATTACCCGTAACTGTTTATCCAAATCAACTATAACATAGTTCCATATGGATGTCGAGCGGCAGGTTCCGCAAAAATTTCGCCTTCAACGCATCACGGGAAAGACACCCGCCTGTTTATTTTCGGCTGAGAATCTTTCCCGTAATTCATAACTATAGTAACTATAGGGGCGGGTTATTCATAAACGGGGTCTCGCCCTCTAAGGAAGTACCCTCTGACAACGGATACCGGCTCTCATAGACCAGGAATCCCTGCCCATACTCGTCCTCCCGGTGCCGGGTAATAATCTCTTCCCGTTTCGCGGAAGCCATCTCCCCGATCAGATAAGCATACTGTATTTCAGCCCACTTGGCCATGCCTTCGTAGATCAGGAGCTCATTGTTCCGCCCATACGTACTCTGGATCTCTTTTTTATCCCAGTTTAAGTACTGCCAGATATGTGTCAGTTCATGCGCCATCGTCATGGCGGAGCTGATCCGCGGCGAACCGTTCTCCACAAGCAGCGAATATCCTTCCCGGGAAGAAATCGCCACACCGAGGACTCTTCCGTCCGCGTTTCCGGTGGGAACGAAGGACTGTCCAAGCGCCCTGTGGAGCCTCTTCGCATTAACCATTCTCACCTTCACCGGCACATTCAGCTTAATGCCATAATAGGACTGCATGGAGTTTATCACTGTCTTGTACAGCTCTACAAACTCCTCCTCCGTTTTGATGGCGGTCCGCCCGCAGGCCATACAGTGCTCCCTGCCGTCCTTGAGCACCTCATACTCGGTACCGGTCAGCGCCGCACCGCAGAAGTCACAGTAATGCTGTCCTTTCAGGTTCGGTTCAAACCCTTCCTCCATCAGTCTGGAGAGGATTTTGCCCTCCCGCGCCTGCTTCAGCTCGCTGTTGCCGTATCCTCTGTCGCGCAGGAAATCCAGTGTCTCCTCCGGCTGAATGCCCTCCGGTATCTGACTGCCGCCATAGAGCAGATAACGTCTCTCATGGTAAGGTTTCCGAAGCGGTATCAGAGATAACAGTTTTACAACCTTTGCCTGTTCTCCCTCAAACTCAAAATCAGAGCCCTCGCCGGCTTCCGGCGCCGTTCCATTCTCATCAGTTCCGTCAGCAGCCCCGTGTTGGGCACTCTCCGCCTCCGGCACAGCTCCGTCAGCATCCGTTTCCCGAGGAGCAGATTCTATCCCGGGAGTTTCCCCGGCGTCTCCAGCGCTATCCTCAGGCGCCCCTGCGGACAGATGAATCTCCGGCCCGGAGAAACTGAACGACATCTGCACTGCGGTGTCATCCTCATCATCCGCGCTGACTTCCGCCGCTCCGGTTTCCGTCGACTCTTCTGTATCCGCAGTTTCCGCCGGCTCTTCTGTATCCACAGCTCCCGCCGGCTCTTCCGCATCCGCAGGTTCGACAATCGCAGCAGTTTCTGTCGGCTCATCGGCCGCAACAGGCTCCGCCGGCGTTCCGGTCTCCACAGGCTCATCATCTTTGCCGCGATTCTTCTTTTTCTTTTTACGTCTGCCGAACAGTCCTTTTCCTCTGCCGAACAGTCCTTTTCTCTTCTTTTTCCCCTCCGGCTCCTCATCCGACGGCTCCGGAAGCTCCGCCGCTTTTTTCTCCGGCGCGGCAGGAGGATTCTCACTGTTCTTCACAGCCTCCAGCTCCCAGTCCAGATAATCGCAGAGGATAGAAAGAATCCGATCCAGATTTCTCTGGGCAGCCTCCAGCAGGCCGATATCCAGCTGACTGTCCTCGATAATATAGATACAATTCTCGATCGGACAGCCATCAACCTGATAGGTCATCGGAACATCCTGCTCACCCGGCATAACCGCAGCGATAAAGCCCTGGTTTTCCGCAAACAGTGTCACAAAGAGCTCGTTCATCAGCACGGCGATCGTCCGGCAGATTTCCGCCGTCACTGGCTGAGATCCGTTTTCAAATCCGACCTTCATGATTCGCTTATTATAGTAAACTCTGTCGGGAATGCCGTTGACATCCACGCGCTTCGCCGCGGCAAAATCGTTGTATCGATCCATCTTCCAGTACGCAGGCGTCTTCACGGAGACATCCGCATAACAGATGCTGACCTGAAGTCCGTCTCTTTTGCGCACATCGCCCATGATCTCAGACTCACGGATATGGTCCAGCCGATACATGCGAATCTGACGGTAGCTTTCCCGCCCTGTGATATGATCCGCAGCACGGCGCAGAATGACATTTCCGGCCGTGTTGACACGCAGCATCTCATAATACTTTCCGGCAATGGTAAAGAACTGCCCCGGCAAATGTCTCTGGTAAATCTGACCCAGAACCTCACTGCCAAGGAACTGATCTTTGCCCTGCTCATCCTCCGCGATGTACTCGACATTGCGGAGCGTATCCACATACAGGCGGATAAAAACCGGATTCTGTATGTAGAAACACGACTCCATCCGGCCGGTCCGAATGTTGTATTTTCTCTTTTGGCGTATCACATTTTTATCAAACGTATACTCCCTGTCCTGTTCCGCGCAGGTCAGAACGTCTCCCTCAGCCCCGGTGCCAAACGCGTTCGTCCTCAGAATTTCATGCCACAGACTGGCCTGCAAATCAAGCACCGGAGCGTCAATCAGCTGCAGTTCCCGGCTCAGCTCCGACTCCCAGACCATGCCGATTGCCATGCGCAGGCACAGACGAAGCACGACATTGCGCGCCGTGTGCGCATAGTCTGCCACCACATAGGGGATTGCCTTCGGATCCGCGTTGAAGATAGTGTCATTCTCCGTCATATAGTCTTTCATCAGATATTCCGTGGAAAGGATATTGACAAAGCCTTCGCGGGTCGTCCGGGTGGAAAAATCCCGTTTCATCTCAAATACGTTAAACGACTCATCTTCCACGGTCATGTACTGAACCGACTGTTTTTTCGCGCCCCACATCTCAGGGCTCACATGAAACTTCGCTTTCAGCGTCTCCTGCTCGGTCGGCAGCGATGCGTATTCCAGCAGGTCATAGTAATACTGACCCGCGATCCAGCCCACATCTGTCACAGGAAATGCCTCGCCTCCATACCAGTATGTCTCATTGACCTGGTTTTTCAGAGCCGCCACAGACAGCTCCGTACCAAATCCCAGATATCGCGACAGGTTCGGCAGCATCCGGTGCTGCAGGTGATCGCTGTCCGCATCCCAGCACATATAGGAAGAAATTCCCTCATGGTGATCGGTCGCGGAGACCTCTGTCAGGCTCACCATCAGCACATGGGACAGCGCATCCAGCAGACCGTCGCAGTTTCTGTCAATGGAGCAGAACACCGGCTTTTCCTCATTCGTGCTGCAGTAACGGACCAGGGAATTCAAACCGATCTGTGCCGTCGCCAGAAGGCGGGACGGTTCGATCAGAATCATCATTCCCACTTCCGACAGGAAGTCGGCATTGTTCTCGTGCAGCTTAATGTCATGAACCATGGACCGGGTCAGAATACCAACATCCGGCTTTTCCTCCTCATCGGAATATACCCTCCCGATCACACCGACACGCCACAGGGACGGCGTATTATTGATGGAGACCAGACCTTCCCGGCACCATGCTTCCATTTCCTTCTCAATCCCGTGTCTTCCCAGAACGATCAGCACCTTTTTATGCTTCAGCATCACGCGGTTCATGGGATAAAAGAGGTAGGGAATCAGGTCATAGTAAAACGGATTGTTAAAGAGAATACTCTTTCCCTCCAGCATATCCTTTCCGGCGCTCACATATTTGTGATCCAGCTTCAGTCCCATGGCATGGCTGTGCGCAAGGAAATGACCATAGGACTCAATCATCACTGAATCATCCTCTTCCAGCTCACCCAGCACTTCCCGGTTGGTTCTGAAATTAACCAGTCCATTGTTGATTGTGGTGCTGTCCGCGCTTAGCTTATCCGGGAACAGCTTCCGCAATACGTCTTTCATCAGGAAATAATTTACCTGATGGCGGGCTCTCTCATCCTCACCCTCCAGATCCTGTAAATCCTCCTGTCTGGTCCGGCCGCCCAGAATATACGCGACTTCCCCCACCAGGATAATTGCAACGACCGGAGACATCGGCTGCTGCAGCAGATCCGCATGATAAAGACCAACGGACAAAAGCGCCAGCAGCGACAGGGTAAATACCGCCGTAAAATTGAATACCTTTAAAAGAGTTCGTGCCTGACAGCAGTTTTTCCGCAGATAGCTTAAGCCCGTCTCCTCATTTTTCTCATAAAAAGGCGCCTGGAGCATCTCCGCAAACGGCCGGCTCCCGCTCATGACTTTCTTCATGATCCTGATCAGTATTCCCTTTAAGATCATAAAAAGCACAAGGAATCCGATATTTTCCACATAATAAAGCAAAAGCAGGATATCCATATTGCGGATAAGGTCAATCACCCTTGCTATGAGATCCGCTATCTTTGTCAGGAAACCGGAAAGCACCTCGTTCTGTGCTGTTTCCGCGGTTTCCAGAAGGAACATCTTAAGCGCCCCCGGGTTCAGATGCAGTGTCCTCAGCAGATTCAGGAAAGTGTGCATCAGATTCAGCACCAGTTCGTTGCTGACGACAATGACTACCGCAGCGGCAATCCCGTAGGCCAGCGCAATAAAAGGCATCAGAATCTGCCGGTTGCGGTATTCCTTTTTCAGATTCACCTTCATCGCCAGCAGACAAAGCACAATAAAAGTAATACATTGCGGGAGACATGTTCTCATATACTGGAGCACTTCACTCATCACTTCAGTCATACAGCTCCTCCCTTCTCAATCCCAGGCTCCGGATAATTCCATAAGGAATCTCCACATAATTGCCGCGCTCCAGAAACTCAATTCGCGTCTGCATCTCCGGCGCTTTCGGAAGCGGATAACTGTAATCTTTCGCGAGATTGAAATTAAAATCATACGGCGTTTCCTGACAATTCGGCAGATCATCCTCGTCCCGGTTCAGAAACCTTCCGAACAGATCATAAATGATCGCCTGCTGCTCATCCATGTCCGCCACATGCTTCTGGAGTATCCTGATCTGGTGGACGTCCCCATCCTTATGTTTCTCAAAGTAAGAGAGAACGGATATTCCGCGCATCATATTGCAGGCATGCCCAAGGTAGACCGAATGCTGCTTTACATCATTTTCAATCTGACCCAGGATCGACCGCATGGTAGTATTATAATCCTTCACCCTGCTCACCAGCTGCCAGCGCAGCACAAACAGACAGATCATCCCTGCCGCGAACAGTGTCACCAAAGCCGCAAGCAGCAGAATCACAGTCGGCGGAAGCGGCAAATCCCACTCCTCCCCTGTCCGATTCTGCAAAAAGACAGGAAGCATCCCGACAAAGACCAGAGCCAGGCAGAGCACTCCCCAGAAAATGGTGACTTTTTTTCGCATACGCCGCTCCAGAACATCCTGGACGCCGCGCTGTTTGTCTTCCATCTGCTTATAATAGCGCTGAACGTCGTAGATGTTCCCGGTGCGGGTTTCCACCATCTCCCGTTCTTCTACCCCGACATGTTCCTTTACATCTTCCACCTGGAATTCATTCAGGACAGCGGCGCGGTCTTCCGACAGGACATTCATCCGCCGGAACGTATCCGTCGCCTGTTTAATTGCCCGTGCCGGCTGCTTCACCAGTTTTTTTATCGCCTTTCGGTTTTTCAGATAGCTGCCCGTCCAGACCATTTCCTCATCATCCTCCGGGCAATCATACGCCAACCCGAACCGGTCGTTACAGTACAGTGTTTCCGGGTCAAAGCGCTCCCGAAGGTTGATCGGTATGCTGATATTGGCGCAGAAAATCTGTTCCGCCTGTTCGTCTGTCAGCCGCTTCACCTGCCTGCCGCGGATATCACTGATTTTTACCTGAAGCTCCGCTTTCGTCGCCGCCAGTTTCGCGTTATATTTGCCAAGCAGCAGCGCCATTTTCTCTTCATCCGCATCACACTGCAGCTCATACACCCGGTTCGGCTGCAGGCAGCCGCCGGGTACGGGATTCCCCGCAAGCAAAATCACCCCGAGCAAAACCGGATGTAATCGCTCCTGTAATTCTGCTTTTTTTGTCATCCATATCAAAAACCAGATAACGCATTCTGTCATAGTACAGATTCCAGTCATAAAACCTGCTGTATTCCCGCTCATCATGGTCTGTCCAGACACATTGCAGCGCATAATCCATATCGTCGTGATGACGCTTCGCGATGCACAGGACTTCCCGGGGAGCGGTGTAGGACAGAGGCTCATCTCCACGGATCTCATCCCGGATCTGCTGCTTATACAGGGCACATTCTCTGTATTCCCGATACTCGAGGTAATCTAATGTATCCCTGTAACTGAAGGAGCCGCGGATCAGTTCCTTTCCTTCCTGCTCTCCTGCGCTGTCGTCCGCATCGAATTTTTCGTTCTTCCGCCTGACGTCAGCCTCGGCCTCACGGCGCATTTTTCTGACTGCCGCGTCCTCATCGCCGTCGCCGCGCTTTCTCACAACAGGATCCTCGCAGAGTCTCGTCACCAGCCGGACCAGCGGCTCATCCGCCGCCAGCTTATAGGCCGCCTTGTGCGCTGCCATCCGTCTGTCATAAAAATCCTCCATGGACTCGCTGCCGTCCTCATCCCATTCCGGCGCCGCATACTCCACAATATTAAACGGGTTCTTTTTCTTCAGTCCCCTCTCATCACAGAGAATGACCGCTCTCCACTCTTCCCTATGAGCGACCTCTCTCTCCAGATCCGGGACGGATTTTTTCATAGAATCTCTCTCCTCAGGATTCCATGGGCAGAAAGCAAACTGGGTTTTCTTCATGAATGGCTCTAAAAACAGACGATATTCACGGATATTGTCAATATGTTCCTGTTCCGCAATTATGACTGTATACAACTGCACACCTCCATTCCGCTCAGCAGCTGCTCGATGCGTATGCAACGCATTGCTCCGCACGTTCACAGCTGCCTGCTTGTTGTCTGCTCAGAAATCCCTACTTAATCAATGCTTTCATATTATCCAGCAGCGTATTGTAGTCATCCGGTTCCGGTGTGGAGCTGATCACGTGGCGGATCTTACGGAAAATTGTATCAATCACCATATTATCAGACGCCGCTTTTCCGAGTTTCAGCTCATCAAACTTCTCATAATTTTCCATCAGCAGTCCAAACTGGCTCTGGAGAATATCACAGAGAAGGAACGGCGCGTCATCTGCACTCTCCGCACTCGTCAGCTCATCTTCAAAGGTTTGAATCACAGCCTCTACCAGACCGGAGATCTCACCGGTAAAGCGGCGGCTGTTCGGAAGACTGTTGTAGTAGGCCAGCGGAATCTCAAAGAGGCTGGCTTTCCCCTCATGAATGCTCTTCAGCCGGAAGCCATCCACAGCCATGGCAAAGAGGGTCGCCTCATAGTTGGAATTGCGGACCTGATCTCTCTCCTTTTTGCTTCTGCAGATCACACCGATGTCCTCCACCACGGAAGCATCAATGTAAAGGGCATCCAGAATCTCATAGAACTCGTCGCAAAGCGTGCCGTTGGAAACAATCAGATCCTGCGTACGCTCTTCGGAATTCTCATAGCGGAAAACCTTCTTACCGCCGGCTGCGGAGGACAGGTTCTTCTGCTGGATTGCGCCGTAAAGGAGCGCGTAAATCAGAGACTGATGAATCTTCATCATCTGTCCGCTCATAAACTTAAAATCAATCTCCGGCATAAATGCGATGGAATCCCATCTCTTATCAATATGAGTGGAAATCATCATATTCTTTGTGGAATCCGGTCCGAGATGCTTCGCATATTCCATGTATGCATTATGGTAAAGACCCACATTCTTCACTCTCGTCTCTGTCGTCGCCGGAGAAGCAAACTTGTTCAGCTTATCCGGGGTCAGATTGTACAGCGCAATAAAGAAATGCATCTCGTATTTACTGATCGTATCGCAGGCTTCCGAACCGACGCCCTTGGCAAACATCTCACTCATACGGTAGTTGCGCATAGAATCCAGGGACCGGTTATAAGCCACGCACTTCACTTCTCTGGGCTCCTCATTACGGATTCTCTGGATGCCGGGCGCAGCCAGCCGCTCGCCCATCGCCAACGCACTCTTAATATGGCGCAGCGTATCTTCGCTGGACACGCGGTCCACGACCTGCTTGTCGGCACCCTGCTCCTCTCTGGTCTTGATACGGGCTTTCAGCCTGTACTCAAGAGCAAGCGCTTCCACGATATTGACGTCCAGGCTGTCGCACTGTTCGCGGACACTCTTCTTGAAATATCCGAGAACGATATCATCAAAAACATCAATCCGCTTATCCTCTTCCACAATATCCGCGAAACGAATCTCCCGCTCAAACGCCACATTTGCCTTAATCGCGTCATAAATCGCGCCGTTTAATTCATCATCCAGCATCGCGCCGTCCGCACTCTGCCTGGAAGTCGCGCGGCTGAGCTCATCCATGACTTCCTTCTCGGAGCAGATATTGACCACGGAGTCGCCCTTGACGAACTTCAGCTCATCCACAAGGTCGTCTCTCTTTCTGAGCAGAGCGGATACCTTATCCGGGAAGCTTGCGAAGAATTTCTCATACATCTCGCAGGCCTCTTTGACAAATTCGAAGCCTTTCTTATAAGCTTCCAGCTCCGCCGCCAGCTCACTGTACTCTTTGATCAGCGCGAAGTAATCCGGGAAATATTCATTTAAAAGAGTATAAATCTTGTCCTGTCCGCCGATTTTTTCCAGAAGCTTCGGATGCTTTTTCTGATTTGCTTCCGCATCGCAGAGTTCATCAATGCTGACTTCTCTCTTTTTCCGGGTAGATTTTACGTCAAACCGGGCGGGATCATTGGCTTCCGCGGAATATCCGTACAATCCTTCGCCGGCCTCTTCCATCTTTGTCTGCGTGGAGCGGATGCGCTTTTCAAACTCATCTTTCGCCAGATAAAGCACATAACGCGCCGCAACCGGATGTGCAATCTCATCGTATGTATTCTTCAGAAGCGCTTCGATCGTGTACGGCCGTTTCTCATTAATGGTCTTTGTCTCATTTTCAAAAATGGCTTCTGCTTCACTCTCCGCCGCTTTCTTCGCGTTCATCCGCACCGCAGCCTCGTAGTCGCGCAGCAGACCGAGGTTCTCGGTCGCTTTCTTCTTATTCTCCTCTTCCTTGTAATCAATCTCGTCCGAAAGTTCATTTGCCAGACCGGAGGTCGCCTTGATCACGGAGTTGTTTGCCACGCTGCCGTGCATATGTGTCTGCAGCTCACGGAAAAACTTATTGACGCTCTTGTTGACGCCCACCATAAACTTCGACCGGATATCCTTGGAGAAAGAATCAGACGCGGAATTCAACGTGCTGACATAAACCTCGCCGAGCTTCGGCGCCTCCGAAGCCGAGAGCCCTTTCTTTCTGGCCTCCGCCTGTTTTACCTGGAACGCCTTGTCATACCGTCCCCACTTGCCGGCATCTTTCTCGCCGCCGATATTGTCAAGCGCCCAGCCGTACGCCACATAATCCGCCAGCTGCTCGTAGGGGTAGCGCAGCACGCTGGATCCGATTCCGCCGAAGCGGTTGCGCCCCACATTGCCCGGGTTTGACATTTCCTTGATAATATTATCCTCAACAGAAAATGCTTTTTTCTGCATCGGTCCGATGTTCTGCTCATACAGTGCCTGCGCCGCCTGCTTCTTATACTGGCTCAGACTGATCATTGTGGAATCCTCCGCATCCTGTCCGTCCATGAGGAAGCAGAAATCCATCGGCAGAAGCGCCAGTGACTTTGTGCCGCCGCCCGGCATCGTATAATCCACACGCATATTGTCATAACGCTTCAGATCCTCGTCGATATCAAAGAAACCGGAGCCTTTCATCATAAAGGCATTGATTTCCTTGATGGTTGCGTAAGCGTTTCTTCTCTGGCTCTCCCGCTCCTGTGTGGAGCTGATGACACTGTCTAACGTCTCAGGAAGCATGATCAGGGAACGGACAATCAGCGCCGTGTTCGGATACTTGTTCTTCACATAATCGCGTATAAACATGCTTAAGGGAAGGATAATACCGGATCCGGTTCCGCCGGAAGCTGTGGAAGCAATTACCACACGGAGCGCCTGCTTCATATCCTGTCCGTTTTTGCGGAACAGATCGTCCACCGCGGCGTACAGCGGATTGATCTGGCCGGTCTTGATGGTCGCGTTGAACGCCAGTCTGGAAATCGCTCTCACCTGGCCCGCGCCCTCAGATACGGTCTTGTCATACATCACCGCGTTTTTCGGGAACCAGTTGCGCCGCGCATCGTCGTCATAATCCAGATAATCGCCGACGGTCTGCGTATTGGACGTCTGGACATAGTAAATATTGGCCTTGCTCTTCTGCACGGAAAGCAGGTCATTCACATTCGTATCCAGGCAGACAAAACTGATATTCTCCTTCTCCTCCGGGCGGCACATTTCCGCCACGCGTCTGACAATCTCAGAACCGGTTCCGCCGACACCGATGAAAATAGTGGGTGCGCCGACTGTGTTGGGTTTGATGTTCTCTTTTTTCATAGCTTCCTTCATCCTCCTCTATTATGGTTTTGGGGTTGTATTTACTTAATTATAAAGAAAAGCGTTGCTTCTCATTTTGTTTCCTGTGTTCCGGGTCAAACATCTCTGCCCCTGTTTCCTCAATGATATTTTAGTGTTACGGAAAACGTGATCGGCGTGCCCATCCCGGATTCATCCAGCACCTCTCCGGTGATCGTGCATTTCTGATTGCTCGTCAGACGCACATTCAGGGAATCCTCCTTGCCGCCCTTCTGCGCCGCTTTTTTCGCCCTCGCGCCGGCTTTTTTAAATTTGTTCGTCTCCGGGTCCTTCGAAAACGATGTGGTACCGATCTTGTAACTCTCGATGCTGTGGGACGGAGAAACAGTGGCATTGGTCACGATCGCCGCACGCGTACTGCTTTTCTTGCTTCTGGGATCCACCGCCTCAAGCTGCAGCGTCATACTGCACTTTGCCAGAGGATTATTCTGGGACTTGGGAGACGTAAGCGTCAGCGTTGCGTGCTTTTTCCCGCCGGTATAATTCGTCAGCTTCGCCTTGCCGGTCACTTCATCGCCGTCCACCATAAAGGAAGACTTGGCCACCGAGATCCGCTTCGGCAGAATCTTCTGGTTCATGATAAGCGCGATGACCGCAATGATCGCCGCGATGATCAGAGCGATAATCAGATACCGCAGCCAGAGCGGGTAATTCTGCAGTTCTGTCTTGTGGCTTGCTTCTGCCGTCACCTCATTGCCGAACTCATCATAAGCTGTGGCTGTCACGTTTATCTTATAATTGCCCGCCTGGGAAGCATCAGCGCTCAGGTAAATCAGAAACTGTGAATTCTCCGCATCCGTCTCCACGGTATAGCCGAGTCCGCCCGCGTCCACCGCAAGGCTGGCCGCCTCCATCTCCTCCGCGTTAAGCGCCTCACCGCCGCGGGTCACTTTCACGGTAAGCGGATCCGCCTCCGCCAGCTGGCTGATCACATAATAGGATTCCCCCTCGATCTCTGCTGCCAGCGCATTGCTGTACTCGGAAATGCTCACATTCACTGTGCCGATCTCATTGGTCACCGTCGCGTCATGCTCTTCCACATAGGAGGCCGTCACTGTCATCACATAATCCTGCTGCACGACCTGCGTCTCATCGCCATCCGGATAGGTCAGCGACAGAACGATGGAATTGCCATCGTCAGAGACCGCTGTGGTATAGGACGGCGCACCCTCTTTATCAAAAACGACGTCCAGCGTTACCTTAGATAATTCCTCTCCGGTCAGCTGTGTTCCCTGGTAAGTAAGCGCAACATTGTAGACTCCGGTCTCTTCCAGGTCAGGCAGGGTATAGCTGTCTGCACCGCCGGAAATCGTCCCCTGCAGATCGGCAGGATCCGGGATAAAATCTACTACTTTAATCGGAAACGGCCAGTCCGCGTCACCGTAATCCTCTGTGGATACCTTATAACCGCTCAGATAGGTGGCTTCCACGGTCGCGTCAACCGTGTCGCCCACTTTCAGGTCAATCGGGATGGAACTGTTGGAAGTCATGGTTTCCGAATAATCCTGCGTATTTCCGTCTGCATCTGTCACCGAATATGTAATCGTAAATTCCCTGTCACCCAGAAGCTCCGATTCTGTAAAATTACCCTCCTCATCGACCAGGCCATACTGCATGGAATAGGTACCCTGAACCACCTGACTGGCATCCAGCTCAGAGACATTCTCGCCCTCATCGTTGATAAAATAAGCGGCGATGCTGACGTTCGGCTCATAGTACACGCCCACGCTGCTGGCGGTGCCGCTGTACTGCAGCATATAGGTGCCGGCCGGTATATCCTCATAGGTCACAATCTCACCGCTCAGACTGGTGTCTGTCTCCATATCTTTATAATAAGCAGTGGAAGCGGTTGCACTCCCGGTCCCTTCCGTTGTACTGTAAGAAGGAGAATAGGATGCGGTTGGCGTCCCGACTTCATTTCCCTGCGAATCCACCAGTTTCAAATCATCGATACTGCTGCCCTGTACAAAGAGCACCAGCTTTGTCATCGACAGGTCAAACGTGACCTCACTCCCGCTTAGGATAAGTTCATCTCTGCCATAGATTGTATTGCACATGGAAGTAAGCTTTGTCAGAATTTCCGAAGAATCGGAAGCAATCTCCACCTCGCTCTGATAGGATCCCTCTACCGTTGGATTCGCTACCGAAGCGTCAACCTTGATTCCCAGATACATCAGATTCACATCGTTATTATACCCGCTGAGCTTCTCACTGAGCGCCGTCTCCGTCTCGGAAACGCTCATCTCCTCCTCATTCTCATAAAACTGCGCGCCGTCTGTCAGCACGACCAGCCACTTCTCATCCGCGTCTGTCTGCATCAGACCATTGTACGCATCGTCTATGGTCTCAATCGGCGTATCATTGGATTTCAGCGTATAAATGTCCCGGATCACCGACACATCGCCGCCGCCCTCCACGGTAAGCGGTGAGCTGCTGGTATAATTCGACCCGCCCGCCGTGATCTCATGCATCGGATAAATGCTGATCTGGTCGCCCTCGTTCGCCATGGAGGCGAACACCTCCATCGCATAAATCGCGCGGCTCCAGGCCGTTTTCTGATACATGGAACCGGAATTGTCAAAGACAATGGCAATCGCACGCGATGTCGACGGCTTGTTTGCCGCTTCTGAGACCGTGGAACTTTGCAAAAACATCAGAATCGTCAGAAGAAATATCAGGAAAAAACATGTGAGTTTTTTGCACAGAATACAGACTTTCATATACCCCCTGAAAAGATTTCTCATTTGTGATCTCCCCTCTGTGCGCCGCCTTTCCGAGCGCAATCATAAAAATATTATAAACTATAGTAAAATATACTGTCAATTGCCAAATATGGCCGAACGCTTTCCGAAATCAATCCGTTTTCACGCAATTCGTTATACAAACTTTTTTGCAAATTATCACATTTTATTATGCCAGTCAATTAGGTTAATTTTTACAATGTGATTATTTTATTACTATAGCAACAGCATTTATCCCCTGACACATCGAAAGCCGAAATATACCGTATCGACTCCTTCTCCCCTGTCGTCCTTTAAGACTGCAACCACATCATATCCCCGGCGGCTCAGCTCATGCAGATGCGCCGTGTTTAACGACCACGTGCGGGTAGAGACCTTTTCACAGCCGCACTCCCGCGTCACTTCATTTTCCATGTGATGATAGAGCGCATCCATGATATGCTGCCCGCGGCACTCGCTTCTCACACAGATGGTTGTGATATACAGCGATGTCCCGAAATTCTCCAGCGCTTCACAGATATAATCTTTTTTGAAAGTCATGAAGCCGACCACCTTCCCGTCATCCGCGTAGGCCAGCACGAAATTTTGCCGGATCATCTCCTCATAATAGACGATCGGCTCACCGTTTTTCTTCATGCTGCTGCCGTCCGCCCCTTTCAGCTGCTTCTGCGACGAGCTGTTGCGCGCGGAAAGCGGCGGATAGAAATCCTCATCACACTGACACAGGATCTCCCAGATCTGTGATTTTTCTGTCTCGTTCAGCATATTTCCTTTATATTCGATTCTCATAATTCCTCTTCTCCTTTATTTTTTCGGCCGCTGTGCGAAGATATAGAGACGATGCGAAGACTTATCCACCGGTGTACTCCTGCAAATCCGGAAATACTCCTCTTCCAGTGCGTCGTATTCCTCCTGGGTAACAGAGGGCAGATGGTAATAAATCAGGCTCGCTCTGGCAAAATTGTCTACCAGATTCTGATTGTCCTTCTCGTCGGAATATACACTCTCCACATCTATATTGACATAACCGAGATCCCGCAGCAATATCTCCATCTCACTCTTTTTCGGATAAAATGTCGGGAACAGCCACTTGCGGAATTTTTCTTCCAGTCCGACATGTTTGATCGCCTCCCGCGCCGCGCGGTGCAGACCCGCATAGGTTCCGTAACCGCCCTGGTGCACTGCCAGAAGTCCGCCCGGCTCCAGAGCTTCCAGAAGCAGGCGGTACATTTTCCTCTCGTCTGTAATCCAATGAAGCGTCGCATTGGAAAAGACCAGATCATATGCCGCCTTGTCTGACAAATCCAGGGCATTCATTACATCAAACTCTATGTCTCCCCTGTAGAATTCAGTACTCAGATGCGAGACTGCCGCTTCATATTTTCCTCTGGCCACCTCAATCTGGCTTTCTGACAGATCAAATGCTCTGATACGCATATCCCGGTTCCGGTTCCACATGTCGATCGTTGTCGTTCCGTTTCCGCAGCCCACATCCAGAACCCTGCTGTGGCTGCTGAAATCCACAGAGTCAATCAGCCGTTCGCCCTGCCGGTGCTGCGTCTGGGAGGATCTGTCGTACGCTTCCCCATTATATTCCACGTTGGTCTCCGCCTCCGCATTCATATACATGACATTCACGATTCCCAGCGCATCCTCGACCCGCTCTCCCAGACTATGGCACCGTTCCTGCACCAGCTCGTAGATCTCCAGAAGGCTTGCAATCCGATGATAATTGCGCCGGAGCACCTCGTCCTTACATACAGTGAGAAATACGATTTCTTTCCACTCCGCATCCAGATGATATTGTTTTTTTACCTCCTCTGTCAGTATTCCTTCCACATCGTAGGCATTATAATCACGCCTCCAGGTTTCCAGATTATTGTTGCCGGCCAGCATACGATACACGTCCGGGAAAGACATCTGCAGCGCCATCAGCAATATTTCCATGATCCGCAGTTCCGCGTGCCGCTCTTCCTCCCCCAGATGAAGCGCGTTCATCAGATGGAGCATATTCAGCAGCCTCTTCACCGCCCGCGGGTTTTTATTAGTCGCCAGGCGGAAAATCTCCACAATCCTCGCCTCGTATTTGGTATAGTCATATTCCCGCTCCATAAACCTGATTTCGCGCAATCTTCCCATCACCATATCACTGATATCGTACCTTGACACCGGAATCATGTAGGGGACCTGAATCAGCTTATCAAAAAAATCCTGCGCAATATTCCGGTCCGTCACAATGGAGGAACCATACTTCTGCTGAATCCCCATGGATACAACAGCAAAATCAATTGCCAGCACAAAGATGCACTTTTCGATGTCAAACAGATTTTTCATGGCTTCCAGCAGAGTGATCGCCATCCGTGGTTCCAGACGGTCCAGATCGTCCACAAAAATCAGAAACGCCTTGTCCGTAACCCCGTTATTTTTCTTTGACGTCTCCTCAATCAGGAATTTTTCGAAATCACTCTTCAACTGCCGGAGAGAGGCGGAACTGTTCCCTCCAAACAGCCGGTCCAGGACTCTTCCGGATGCTTCCAGATCCACATTGACCGCCGTCAGCATCAGGCTGGTAATCCCCTTTAAGTATTCCTTCATCATCTTCCGGCGTCTCTCCATATCCTGTTTGGAATTGTCCTTCGCCAGAAGCTCTTCCATCTGCGTGAACAGACTGACAATCAGCTTTCTCACTGCCGTATCATAGTCATTTTCCAGAAAAAGATCCCAGGTCGTCAGCCAGATCGCGTCATAGCGCTCCTCCTCGGGAATCCGCGGATCACAGAGATTGTTCTCCATCATTCTCATGAAGGAAGTCTTTCCGCTTCCCCACTCTCCCTGCAGCGCAATGGTAATCGGAGTGTCGCTGTCCCGGACAAACTCACACAGCGCATTCACATACCGGGCAATCCCGAACTCATCCTGTTCTAACCGATTCAGCGGAATATCGCGTTTTTCCATCTCTATTCTCCCACCTGTTTTTTCATCATCCTGTTACATTCCGGTTCTCATACTTTTTCAAGCAGAAAATCCGGTGAGTCCTCTGTATTCTCTTTCCTTCCCATTCTCCCGAAACAAATCACTATCCTCAATGATTACTGTACAGAATCAGCTTATCCTCCGCTTTCAGATCCAGCATGATCTGAGTCTGATCTCCGGCAAAGATGGTCATCTCGTCGTCCTCTGTCACGTAACCGAGCACCAGATCCAGGTTTTCCGGGTTCCGCTCAATCGCGGCGCGGTAAACGGCGCGGATCAGGCTGGCTGCGCTGCAGTGCGAAGGCACTTCCTCCAGATAATCTCCGACCTTCTTGATATAAAGCTCCTTGCTGGTGTAGGCCGCACTGTCCGGATCGTCGTAAGTAAGAATATCACTGTAAAACTCAAACAACGGCTGCTTATCGCCGATCTGTGTGATCATCTTGCTGATATAACGGTTGCTGATAACAACATTGTTCACGCTGTAACTGTGCACCACATCGTAATTCTTCGGATTCAGAATCTCCACCACAACATCAATCCGCTCGGTATCTTTCCCGCCGTTTGCGGCGCGGCGCTGTGCCAGGATGTCCTGTATGTAAACCAGATAAGTCAGAGCCCGCGCATCCTGATCCTCCACCGACACAGAATCATCCGACAAAATCAAGATACCGGTATCCCCATCCATGTCATCGATAAAACTGTTGACCGCCTGGTAAATGGTTTCCTGATCATAGAGATCCGCCTCGATCGGATCATTGACATAGGGATACCTTTTATAAAAATCCATCCGCTCCAGGCTCTTCGGATCGTCAATCACGGAGATATTCAGGATGTCCCGCCCGTCCGCAGCCGGGTTCCACTCTGCGCGGAAAGATTCAAATCCGCTCATCAGGGATCCCATCCTGGTATTGTGCCCCAGAATCAGGACATTGCGCCGCGGCAGCCAATAATCCGGATTATACCGCACGGTCAGTCCCGGATCCGTCCATGAAATGCGGCGATACATGTCGTTTTCCTTATCCGCCATATAAAAATAATGCCAGCCGGTCTTGGATTCCATCGCAGCCAGCGGAACAGAAAAATGATAATTGGCAAGGTGTTCTTCTCTGTCTCCTTCCGGCTTCTCCGGATTCGCCGGCATACAATAAAATTCCGCTCCGCGGTTGGAAAAAAGCTCACTGTACACCTGGTTGAGCTCCGGCATAATCGAAAACTGAGAAAGAAGCTGACCAAGAATCTGGTTGACGGGAATCGGCACGATATTGCACTTTCCCAGCTTCTCCTTGTGCGCGATAATCCGTTCAATCTGTGTCATCGTCCAGTTGTCTTTATCGTTATCATAATCCTCCACCTCGACGACAATCTTCTGATCGTTTGCCGAGTTTTCGGCAGAAGTGATCTCCGCCACCAGCATCAGCGTTTTCACCGTTGTGGCATTGCCTTTCATCCGTTCATCCCGATGTTCCGGAGAATTATAGCGGCAGACACTCCTCTGCTCATCATGATTCAGTATGATTACGGTCTTCGCCTTATCCAGTGAAATATCCATGAGCTGTTTCATGGAAAATGTATCACCCTCCCGGACAATAATAGTCATTCGATTGCTCAGGCGATTCTGGCTTTGAAAATGTCTTTTTTCCCAAAAAGTCATCTCACTGCTTTGCTCACGCAGAAGATTATTTTCCTGCGCCATCGTATCGGCCAGGCGGTTCTCAATCTCTTTCTCTACCTCCACTCTTCCCTCCGGCACCAGAATGACAACTTTTTCCGGGTTTTCACAGTAGACCAGATCGTTGACAATCTCCGACGCACGGCTGTTCCAGTTTAAAATCACGGTGTGTCCGGAAATCTTCAGTTCCCGGCCGCCGGCATTCGCCTCGGCGACAAAACTGAAAATAGCGTTCGTCACATAACCGATCACACAACCGGTAAACGCAATCATGCCGATGACAATAACAAAAATGCAGACCACCACAATCGCGGCATTCGTATGACTCACATCAGAAACAATAAACTGGATACATCCCGCGTCCAGAATCATAGACAGTGCGTAGTAAGCGGATGCCCAGAATCCATGTACGCCTGCAGAATCGGGCACCATCCGCGAGAGCAGACACGCGGCCAGTATCAGAAACGCGATATTAAATAAAATGATACCAAGCAAAATTGCCCGGCTGGGTTTCTTGGCGACCTGGATACTGATCCATTCCTGCAGGCGTTCTTTCAGGTTCATAACTTTTTTCTCCTCGTACTGTAATTGTTTGTGCAATGTAACTATTATTACACATCTACAAAAAAATGCCATAGCCTCCGGTCTGAATCCGGACATTCCGGAAAAATTCCTCCCCAGGGAGTTTGTAAACGATTTTCCCTTCATTTTCTTGTCTTCCCTCTTGAAAAAGACACACGAAAATCCATTTATTCTAAGGCCGTCGGATATACTCCTCCAGCTTCTCATCAATTCCTTCCTGACTCATGTATGCCCGTATCTTATCCAGTGATTCCGCGCGCAGCAAGTGCTTTTGAACCACATATCCATCCTTATATGTGCAGGAAATATCCAGCACATATTCTGCAGTCGTTTTTTTCAGGAAGTGTTTTTTCACTTCATAATACAGATCTACACTGATGCGCACACCCTTCTGAGAATTTCTTCTCTCCGTATTGATCAAATGCTTATTTTCCGTCTGATTCCACTTTGCAGGCAGACGCTCCATTGCCTGCAAAAAACGAACTGACAGGCTGTTCTTCCTCCTCGTTTCCTCTTCCGCCCGAATCGCGTTACGCACGTTATTCAGGTTATTACTGTAAGAAGGAACATTCGGGCACTGTCTGACCAGACGGTCCCAGATAGCCTCCGCTTTCTTAAGCAGCGGCAAATCCATCTTTTCAGAAAGAACAATGGCATTCCACAGGCAGGAGGTTGCCAGCCCGTCTAGGACATCCGTCGTCTCCGCCTCCGATGCCAGACGTTCCCACTCCCGCATTCCTTCCGGAAACCACTTCCGGGCGCCGTCAGAATCTTTATTATTAAAACACAGATTTCCCATGCGGTCATAAGCGCGTGCCAGGCTGAGGCGTGCCTGCCTCGTTCCGGTTTCCTCCAACAGTTGTCTGCTCAGCGTCACCATTTTTTCAAAAAGAGCTCTCGCTTCGTCGGTCTTCCCTTCCTCGTTTAAGACCAATCCCAGACTATTATAACAGGTAATAAGATCCGTACGGGCTTTTACCGTACCGGTCTCCTCCGCCAGAGTTTCCAACTGTTCCCGTGCCTTTTCATACCAGGATCGTGCGGCAGGCAGATCACTCTGCAGTAAAAAAGTATTGCCCATATTCTGGTAAGTAGCTCCCATCAGCTGCCTGGCTTGCACTGATCCGCTCTCCCTGACAAGTTGTTCTCTAAGCTGTATCGACTTCTTATACCAGCTTTGCGCTTCCTGCAGATTTCCTTCCGCCTGACACAACTTTCCCATCCTGTCATAACTATAGGAAAGATCCGTTCGTGCTTTAAATGTACCGGTTTCCTCAGCCAACGCTGTCGACAGAGTCAGATTTTGCTCATATCGCCTGCGGGCTTCCTGCAGATTCCCTTCCGCGTAGTAAACATCCGCCAGACGTTCATAGCTGATGCAAAGTTCTCTGCGTGCCTCTACTGAACAAAGTCCTTCCGCCAGAATTTCCTGTTTCTCAATCGCTTTCCTGTACCATTCTTTCGCCTCAGTAAGCTTTCCCTGTGCCTCGCTGATACCTCCCGTCTGAACATAACTCAGACTCAGATTTTGATAATCCTCTGTGCTTCCTGTCTCTTTTACAAGCTGTTCATATAACTCCATCGATTTTCGGAACCACTCCATTGCCTGATCCAGGTTCCCCTCATTCCTGCATAACAGTCCCATTCTCGCATAACTGGCAGGAACCTCGCGGCGATACAGAGGCGTATCAATCTCGCGAGCCATTTTCTCCACCACTGGCATTCGTTTTTCATGCCAGATGCGGGCTTTTTTCAAATCCCCCTGTGCCATGTAGAAGTCACCCAGTCTCTCACAATCAACGGAAAAAGGCTGATTGTCTTTTACAAGCCCCGTCTCGCGTGCAATCGTTTCAGACGCATGCGCTGTTTTTTCAAAATACTCTCCGGCTTTCGCCACATCACCAAGTTCAAGGCAGAGATCTCCCATCCGGTTACAGCAGACAGACAAAAACCATTGATTCAGGTATTTATCAGACTTCGGCGCGATCTTCTGTGCCACAGCCTCCATCCTTTTATAGGATTCTCCCGCTCGTTCCAGCTGTCCCAGCCTGATCCGGGCATCCCCTGCATTCCACAGAGCAATAAACAATTCTTTGCCTGCCTCTCCGCTTCCGGATTTTTTAAATTGCCGTTCCCGATCATCCGCAAGCTTTTCCAGCCACTGTGCAGACATCTCATAATCCCGCTCTACGCCGTCACCGGACTCATACATCTGCGAAAGCTTCTCCATCGCCTCCGGCAAGTCCGCATTCGCCGCAGTTTCGGTTAAAATCGCTCTCCAACCCGCTCTCCTGCATCAGAGGCAACACAGGGATATGATGTTCCATAGCAAAACGAAAGAGGATCTCGTGGGCACTGTTTTTCTCATATAAAAATCTGGCCGTAACCGGTATCACAAACAGCTGCACCCGGCTAAGTTCCAGTTCCAGATCTTCCGCCGTCCAGCTGTTTCCCGGATCGCAGTCATACCAGATTACGCAGTTCTGCGTCTTAAAAATCTCTCCGCAGACCGCGTCAAAATATGGTTCCATATCCTTCGGGTGGCACGTAAAAAAGACGCGCTCCTTTCCCTGCGGACTGCTGTTTCCTCTTGTTTTGTAAGCTAATTTTGCCATATATCCTCCCGTCTTTCACAAATGTTTTTCATGTTATCGGTCTGGAGCGGCAGAGGTAAAATACCAGCATCCGTTTTCGCTCCTGTGTTCCTTTTATCATATTGACTTATCTCCGTCAAGCAGGTTGATTTTTACAATTTGCAATTATGGTATCGTTCGATCCGAACATGGATTCCAGGGGGGGACAAATCAGCGTCATCATTCCGCCTGCAAACGCCACAGCAAAAAAGCAGGCGCAGGTCTGTACCCGAACCTGTTCCTGCTCCTCTTTCGCTGCATCCATACTTTCCGATTCAGTTTCCATTCAGACAACTTTATGATCACACACGATCATTTCCAGCACAACATGTAAGGATACGGCTCTCTGCGTCCCTACCGCACTCAGTCGTCATCCTTAATCTTCTCCGACTCCGGCAGATCCTCAAACGGGATCAGAAGATGATGGAGCTTTGCCATATCATTTCTCTCGGGCGCATAGCGATATCCGATCGACCGCATATAAGCATTCCACCCGGCATGCTCCACCTTCTGTATGGCACGGCGTTCCTCCTCTGTCCTCTGACCCGGCGCCTTGTCCGTCCCGGGCACATGCATCTCGCGGCGCACTCTGGAACGAATCGCACTGGCCATGGAGGACTGCCGGAAATATTCATGCTGATAGAAACGTCTGGACTCCTTTCGAAGCTGTTCCTCATAATCCGCAGACGATTTGTCCACCCACTTCAGGTGGCGCGTCTTTGCCTCCGCCTCCAGGCTATCCTGCAGTATCACATCGTAGGACCAGGTCGTTTCCATATCTCCGATAAAACCGATGTTATACCCTTTCCCTTTGAAATCCTGCATCGGATACTTTTTCACAATTTCTGATTTTTTCGCGTCAAACACCACCGCCTCAATCACCGGCTGCGGTTCCTCTGTGACAGACTGTGTAAACAGACGGCGCAGCTTCACAGCAATGCGGATGTTTGCCGCATCATCGCCCAGAGTCAGATATGCGATGGAGACATGATGCAACTCCGCAATCTGCCGGTCAAAATCAGAGGTATCCGCATCGATTCCCCACCCGCCGGCCGTATGATGAAAATAAATATCAAAATGGCTTTCCCCATCGATATCTTTATGGTTCATTTCCATCGTTTCCGGGCAAAGGGAAGCAAATCTCTGTTCCGCCAGATGATCCCGCTCAAACACATGGATCTCCGTCCGTATCCCCGGCAGCTGCGTGTACCAGGTAAGCGCCCGCAAAAGCTCTGTCCCGTACTGCCCCATACCGACCAGGACAATGGTAAGCACCCGTTCCCCATCGGGAAGCGTACGGGCAAGATCAAAGAGGCGATGATTTTCCGTATCAAACAAATAGGAATACACCATGGACTGCGCGCTGTTTATCCGCTTCACTTCCATCCGGATGTCCGTGTTCATAGCGGAGCCGACCAGAAGTTCCCCCTCCTCTGAATTCGTAACGACATGGAGAGAGATGCGGTCACACTGCCCATACCGTTCCGTCAGAGTCAAAGCGTGTCTGATATTCTCTGTCTCATCAGAACCCATGATAAAAAAGCGGACTTTTGTCTTTTTCCTGGAAAAATCCACATTCAAAGTCAGAATATCCGATTTCAGGCAGATGGCTCCCAGATTCTTTGCCCAACTGATGACCTCCGCGGATTCCTCTTCATCTTTCTCATATACATCTGTGAAGACAAGCAGGCTTCCTTTCTTACCTGCCCTGTCATGCTCCGCACAGCTCCGGGCCAGAACCAGAGACCGCTCGTTCAACTCTGAGAATATGTATATGTTTTTGAATTTTACGGTCTTAAGCTTCGCGTAATCCAGTATGCTCTGAAAAAAGGAGACGACCACTCCGACCAGGAGTATCGGCGCCAGCACATAGAGGATGCCTCCGAAAATCCGGTAGGCGCCACGCAGCGCCGCGGGCAGAGACGCCACGCTCTCATACAAATCCAGATACTCCCCGTCCAGGCTGAAGACCTGCAGGGAAATCCGGATCGTCTGAAAAAATGTCTGGAGGTCAACGGCCCGGGAGCCGATGAAAAGCTCCCTGCACAGGGGAAGAATCAGCAGAAAAAGGGAAAAGAAAGTTACACCAAGGAACAGGGTAACCAAAGACAAAGCCCGCCGGCTGCGCCTGTTCCTCCTGTAAGACAGATATCCTCCGATATTACACACTGCAAAGATCAAAAGTGCCAGTACAAAACAAATCGCCCACATCATATACAAGTACTCCCCTTTTCACATGATTTTTCAAACACTCCCACCGCACGTTTCCTGAGGCGTTCACACGCCGAACATTTCCCGGCAAAACCGAATGCCGGTCTCTGTTTTGAAAATCTTCTGTAACGCAGCCTCCAGGACTGCAATCGCCCGGGAAAAACTATGAACTTTTATAAAATGCTGAATCCGCGGGGCGTCCCCCGCGTAATATGCAATCATTTCTGCAATCAGCTTCTCTATCATGTCAGTACCTCGCTTCCATCGCTTATTCTTAAATCCCATTCTATCACACTTAGCTCTCATTTAACAGAAATTCTTAACCGGATTTCAACAGCGATTTCAACAGTAAGTCACGAAATGAAACGTATAATTCCGACAAGTGTGCTGCGAAGTTGTCACACTTATTAACAGAAAAAGGTACAACTCACTGCCAGTTACGCTTTGATACCTCGCTCTTTAAATAGAGCGTACTTTTCCCGGAAGTTTTCAAAGGATGAAGCTTTCCTCTCCTGGTCAGGTCATCGACATTCTGGCGGGAGCATCCCAGAATCTCCGCCGCCTCTGCGGCATTGATCACCCGATAGCTTACAAATCTTTTAAAATCCGTTATATCAAGCGGAACCTCCTCGCCCCGGGAATACAATTCAACATCCGCGATGTCCCTGTTTTCATCCCAAGTCACGCCATAGCCACCGGTCTGAATCCGGACATTCCGGAAATAATCTTCTCTCTGCAACAGAATACGAAATGACGGATGTTCCTGAAAGTAAGATTGAAGCCTGCATTTTTTGACCAGGCCATCCCGGAAAAACACCAGCAGCGAAAACTGTTCCAGAGGAACGATATCCTCAATCCGCTTTTCAAAGCGCCCGCGAACCGACTCCGGCAGATTTCTCTCATCCAGAGGCGCCAGATAGTAGTCATCCTGTGCGCACCGCCCCATGGAAAGCATCAGCAGGGAAAATTCATCATACTCATCCAAACCGTTATCCCGCAGAATCTGCCCCAGATTCTGGCGGTCAGGCGGAATAATCCGCTGCTGCACCCATATTTTGCTCCAATAAGAATTGACTGTCTTTTCCCCTTTCTTCACAAAAGAGGACAATATAAGTGGCGTTTCCCACGGATCCGCATCCTCCGGCAGCTCGATGTAAAATCTTTTCTCCACCTCATAGTAAAGAAGATAAGCTAAATTCTTTTTCTCTTCCGCGAAATCATCCCTTATGGCAAAAATCTTCATGTGCACACCACCTTTTCCATATCATCTCCCAGATTTTATCCAGCAGATTACCGGGCAGTATACCGTCCAGCCCCTCCAGAAGTACAGCCTTATCCTGCAAGCGCAGCGAGTGTAACTTTGGCCTGGCATCCACGGGAATCAGACGAAGGTTATCCTGAACCGACCGGGATCCGATGAAAGTATTCGTCAACCTGTCCTCCATCACATCAAAAACAGCAACCGCATCATCTGTCAGACATTGAAACAACAAAGACAGACCGTGGTCAAACAGCGGAGTCAATCGCATCGTTTTCTTTCGGCTGTTTCGCAGCACCTCAATATTCGCTCCATGCCGGTCACGATTCAAAATAAGAAAATCTACCACAAACATTTGATAAATATACTCAGACCAGCCATTCCTGATACAAAAATCCAACGGCGTTTCACCTTCCAGGCGCTCGCTCTCATAATAGACATCCAGGGCGATTTTGCTCTCTCCACGCTGCTTAAAATCCTCCGAGGCACAAAGGTATACCTCTTGCACTTTGCCACCCAGCATTACATCCGCATGAATCAGCTGATAATGTAAATGCTCGATTCCCAGAAGTTCCAGCAGCCGGTCAACAATCAGTTCATTAACACATTCATGTCCGATAACGCCTCTGACGCTGTCATAATTCGACAGCTTATAATATATTTTTTTCCCACCCAGTTCCGAATAAGCTTTCAAAAAGGATCCTGCTGTCCCGGAGGAGCGGCGTATCCTGGACCATGTCAGGTATGTCAGATCCTGTTTTTCAGTAATCAGCCCACCCATTTTCTCACCCTCTTTCTGAAACGGAAATATCTGCTGCGCAGTAACAATTATTTCATATAGAAATGATAAGATACTACTTGTCGTATGTCAAGTAGTATCCTGTTACATTTTTCATGTACATGTAAAATGATTAAGACGGCAAAATGAAAAGCAGGCGTCGGTCTGTATAAAATCCGTTCCTGCTTTTCGCTGTATCCATATTTCCCGGACGATGTTCAATCATCAT
Organism: Clostridiales bacterium; assembly: GCA_021203005.1. GTDB lineage: Bacteria > Bacillota > Clostridia > Lachnospirales > Lachnospiraceae > Eubacterium_I. The sequence goes on from JAJQCB010000192.1 coordinate 32,374, forward strand.
CCTTGATCTTTTTCGGCTCCGGCAGCTCCTCAAACGGTAACAGAGTGACTGATGATTGACGGGAATGACTGGCGTTAGATTCTTTCATCTTTACATATTTCTCAGGAATATGTTACATTAGTGTCATATAAAATGCCTGAAAAATAAAGTGTCGCCCTGCGGCACATCGCGCAAGCGCACTTCCGATATCCATCTGATTGAAAGGAGAAAATCATGATTGAAAAACTGATTGCAGAAATGATTCAATATTATGCCGGAGACGCGCCGCGGATCCAGCACTTTATGAAAGTCCACGATTTTTCCAGGACCATTGCGGTGCTGGAAAATATAGACGAAGATACGATTTTTACCCTGGAGGCCGCCGCCGTCGTCCACGATATCGGCATCCACATCAGCGAAGAAAAATACGGTTCCTGTGCCGGATCTTATCAGGAGCTGGAGGGACCGCCGCTGGCGGAGGAAATGCTTGGCCGCCTCGGATTCCCGCCGGAAATTACGGCGCGGGTCAGCTATCTGGTCGGACATCATCACACCTACACCGACATCGACGGCGCAGATTATCAGATTCTCGTCGAAGCGGATTTTCTGGTCAACCTCTTTGAAGATAACTCACCGAAAAACGCGGTGGAACACGCCTTGAAAAATATCTTCCGGACGAAAACGGGCATCCGGTTCTGCCGGGAAATGTTCGCGGTGTAACTTTACACCGCCCCGACCAACTTCACCACCCAGTAAATCAGCCCCAGCACCCAGCTTGTAAAAATCCCGTAGAGGATCACCGGGCCGCCGATCGAAAAAATCTGCGCCCCCAGTCCGAAAACCTGACCCTCTTTTTTATACTCCAGCGCGGCGGAGGAGATGCCGTTTGCAAACCCTGTGATCGGCACCAGCACGCCCGCGCCGGCAAACTGGGCCAGAGACGGATAGATATTAAACCCTGTCAGCACCGCGCTGGCCAGAACCAGAATCAGGCTGGTCCACCGTCCCGCTGTCATCTGGTCCATGCCGCGGACATTCATGCAGAAATTTGTAATCATCTGACCAATAACGCAGATTGCACCGCCAACCGCAAACGCTTTCACCATATGAAGCGGCGTATTGTAAGTCGGCGTCACTTTCTTCACATAAGCATTATAGGCGTCCTCCCGCTGCTGCTTCCGGATACCGTCCGACGCATTTTCCCGCTCCACCACCTCAGAGACCAGCTCCTCCTCCGAGGCATTCTTGTCAATCATATTCTCATTCATATTTTCACTTTTATTCATCATACCTTACTTACCTGCTCTTTCTTTTTTCATTTCCGAATCCTGACTTCAATCTTACGTTGAAAATCTTTTTATTAATAATGTTCAGGTAGGAAGCGGCAGATGTCATGATATAGTTTCAAGCAACTTTTAAGGGCGTTTTTAGCTGAGACGAAATCCAGTACTTACTAAGACTTAGGCGCGAAGGCATTCCT
>JAJQCB010000207.1 GCA_021203005.1 Clostridiales bacterium
CTAAAGCATAAGATAAATAATTAATTATGAAATATCACAAATTCCTTTTTATAAATCTTTTTCATGTATAGCCGGTGCGGACGCATCGGCTTCCTCTTTCTTTCTGGTAAAGTTATGATATTTGTATCTGGTGAGGCTTTGCGCGGATTAAATATATCTGGTATATGCCGCAAATGCTGACGGGATGGGGTAATGTGCCCGCGCATCCTCAATCTCCACAAACAGCAGATCAGCTTCTTCCCTGGTCAGGGAATCCACCCGGATCATGTAACCTGTCATGTGCCATTCCACATGGGAAAAAATATGCTTTGCATTCTCCAGCTTCTGAATATGAAGCGGGTGAAGCTGCATTTCCTGTACTGCCTCGATTGCCTCATCCTGAGAGAGGCGGCCATCCAGGTTGGGAAATTCATACATTCCGGCCAGGAGCCCCTTGGGCGGCCGTTTGTGAAGGACAATCCGGTCGCCGTCGCGGATGATGAGGACGGTGCGGTCTTCTAAACGCCGCGCTGCAGCTTTCTTTTTGACAGGAAGCTGCAGCTGGATGCCCTGTCTTCTGGCTTCGCAGCAGAAGTTCCAGGGGCATTGCTCACACAGCGGCTCACCGTTTGGCAGGCATACGATGGCACCCAGTTCCATCAGCGCCTGATTGAAAGTCCCGGCCTGTCCGGCGGGAATGATTGCTCTGAGCTGCCGTTCCGTTTCCGTGCGGACAGACTGTTTCATAATATCAGAGTCATTCGCAGTGACCCGCATGATAATCCGCAGTACATTGCCATCCACGGCCGGTACGGGGATGCCGTAGGCGATGGAAGCGATGGCTCCCGCCGTATAGCGGCCGATTCCCTTCAGGGAGAGCAGCATTTCAAAATCAGCGGGGAGATCACCGCCGTGGGAAACCATAACCTCCTGTGCGGCTGCCTGCATGTTGCGGACCCGGTTATAATAACCGAGACCCTCCCACAGCTTCAGCAGGGTATCTTCTTCACACTCCGCCAGAGCCTGCACGGTGGGGAGTGCAGTCATAAACCGTTCAAAATAGGGCTTCACTGCTTCCACACGTGTCTGCTGCAGCATGATCTCAGACACCCAGACCCGGTAGGGTGTTGCATTTTCCCGCCAGGGAAGCATGCGGGCGTTGGCAGCGTACCAGTCGAGGAGAGGTGAAACGAGCTTCTCAAAGTCATAAGTATTTTCCATGAAAAAAGTATAGCACATCAGTCAGTAAATGATAAGGGGGAAAATTTGTAAAGAGGAATACCCGAACACCTCTTAGACGAACAGGGACAAATTTTATAAACTGGGAAATTTCTGGGAAATTTCCGGGGTCTGACCCCGGTAAAAAAGTATAAAAATTTTAAAATTTCTGTAAAATCTATTGCAGCTTCCGGTACACCGTAAACCACATAGTGAGAAAGCACGCTGTCCCTCCGATCAGGTTGGATACCGGCTCGGCCAGGAATACGCCGTCGGTTCCAAGATACAGCGGGAACAGCAGGGTCAGCGGCACAACGATGACGACCTTGCGCAGGATGGAAAAAAAGACGGCGCGCTTTGCTTTCCCCAGTCCTACAAAGGTGGACTGGCCCATAAACTGCAGGCTCATGAAGACGAACCCCATGAAATGAATCCGGAGTGCGCGGACTCCCAGCGTGATGGTCTGCGCGTCCGTGGAAAAAATGCGGAGAAACGCGCCGGGGAACAGCAGGATGATCAGCCACATGGCAGCCGTGTAGACGATGCCGGCCAGGGACATAAAACGGATGCCTTCCTTTACCCGGTGCGGTTTCTTTGCGCCGTAGTTGTAGCCGAGTACCGGCTGGGCGCCGCTGCTTAAGCCGCTGACCGGGAGAGACGCCATCTCGCGGACGCTGTTGATGATGGTCATAATTCCCACGTAGACATCACCGCCGTAAGTCTGCAGTGTGGCGTTGCAGACAATCTGAACCAGGCAGTTGGTAAACTGCTGCATAAATCCGGTGACACCCAGGCTCAGGATTTCTCTGATCAGGTGCAGCTTCAGGCGCATGTGGGCGAACGTCAGCCGGTATTCGTTTTGTTTTCCAAGCAGAAATCGCATAATCCAGAGCGCGGATACTCCCTGGCTGATGACGGAGGCGAGGGCGGCTCCCTGTACGCCCAGACCCAGAGCAAAGATAAAAATCGGGTCAAGAATCAGATTCAGCACGGCTCCGATGACGGTCGTCCACATGGCAGTCCTCGGGAACCCCAGCGCGCTGATAAATCCGTTCATCCCGGTGACGATCATGGAGAACAGCACGCCGAAGAGGTAAATCCGCAGATAGCTCTCCGCATAGACGATGGTATCGTCGCTGGCTCCGAAGAGATAGAGGACCGGCACGCGGAACACGTAACAGAGCGCAAAAATGACAACGGAGGAGAGCAGGATCAGGGTAAACACATTGCCCAGGATCGTTTTTGCCTTTTCTTCCTCCTTTGCGCCGCGCGCGATGGAAAACAGCGGGGTGCCGCCGGTGCCGAAGAGATTGGCAAAAGCCAGAATCAGCGTGCTGAACGGAAAGGTCAGTCCTACTCCGGTCAGGGCCAGGCTGCCGACCGCCGGCAGGTGCCCGATATAGATGCGGTCTACCACATTATATAACAGGTAAATTAACTGCGCGACGGTCAGCGGTATCGCCTGTGAAGTGATAATTTTCCAGACGCTGCCCTGGGAAAAATCCTTTTGTGAATCATTGGTGTGATGTGTCATTTTTTATGCCCGGTCCCTGATCTCCCCGTGCAGCTCCTGCAGCGACTTGATCTCTCCGTTCCCGTGCTCTTTTACATATTTGATTCCCTTTGCAGTGACTCGGGCTGCAGCCATGGTGGTCATGTAAGGGATTTTTGCCTTGATCGCTGCTTTCCACAGATAGCTGTCGTCGTGGACGCTCTCTTTTCCGGCGGGTGTGTTGACGATCAGGTCAATGGTTCCGTTCGTGATCATATCCAGGATATTCGGCCGTCCCTCGTAGAGTTTTTTCACTTTCTCCGCCGGAATACCGTTAGCGGTCAGCAGGTCATAGGTGGAGCCGGTCGCCAGGATTTTAAATCCGTCCTCCGCAAATCCCCGGGCGATTTCCACCGCCTCCGGCTTGTCCTTGCTGTTGACAGAGATCAGGACGGTGCCTTCCAGGGGCAGACGTGTCTGGGTGGCTTCCTGTGCCTTGTAGAAGGCTTCGCCGTAGGAGGGAGACAGGCCAAGCACTTCTCCGGTGGAGCGCATCTCCGGTCCGAGGATGGGGTCTACCTCCTGGAACATGTTGAACGGGAAGACGGCTTCCTTGACGCCGTAGTACGGGATATCCTGCTCCTTCAGGGACGGAACCGGTGAGGGGCGTCCGGTCAGTTCGGAGGTGATGATGTCTGTGGCCAGCGGCACCATGCGGATGTTGCATACCTTCGATACCAGCGGCACGGTGCGGGAGGCTCTCGGGTTGGCCTCCAGGACATAGACCTTTCCGTTCTCGATGGCGTACTGCATGTTCATCAGTCCTTTTACATGCATTTCCTCCGCGATCTTTTTGGTATATTCCTCAATGGTTTTTACATTCTCTCCGGAAATATGCACCGAGGGGATGATGCATGCGGAGTCGCCGGAGTGGATGCCGGCCAGCTCAATGTGCTCCATGACAGCCGGAACAAAGGCGTGGGTGCCGTCGCTGATGGCGTCTGCCTCGCATTCCAGGGCGTGCTTCAGGAAACGGTCGATGAGGATGGGGCGGTCCGGCGTGACGCCCACGGCAGCCTTCATGTAGTCGGCCAGGCTCTCATCGTCATAGACGACTTCCATACCTCTGCCGCCCAGCACGTAGGAGGGGCGCACCATCACGGGGTAGCCGATCTCCTTTGCGATAGCGATGGCTTCGTCTACATCTACTGCCATGCCTGACTCCGGCATGGGGATTTCCAGTTTATCCATCATGGCGCGGAACAGATCGCGGTCTTCCGCCAGATCGATGACGGAGGGTGCGGTGCCAAGGATTTTTACGCCGTTTCTTTCCAGATCTGCCGCCAGATTCAGCGGGGTCTGACCGCCGAACTGTGCGATAACGCCCAGCGGTTTTTCTTTTTCATAGATACTCAGCACATCCTCCAGGGTCAGAGGCTCAAAGTAAAGCTTGTCGGAGGTGTCGTAGTCGGTGGAGACAGTCTCCGGGTTGCAGTTGACGATGATGGTCTCAAAGCCCAGTTTTTTCAGCGCCAGGGAGGCGTGGACGCAGCAGTAGTCGAACTCGATGCCCTGTCCGATCCGGTTGGGACCGCCGCCCAGAATCATGATTTTCGGTTTATCTGTGGAGACCGGGTTTTTGTCCGGTGCGTTATAGGTAGAGTAATAGTACGCGTTATCCTGGGTCCCGCTGACATGCACGCCTTCCCAGGCTTCCTCCACGCCAAGTGCCAGGCGGCGGGAGCGGATGTCGTCCTCGGAGATTTCCAGAATCTGGCTCAGATACTTGTCAGAGAAACCATCTTTCTTCGCTGCGATCAGCGCTTCATCGGAGGGAAGCTGACCTTTATTCCGGCAGAGCGCTTCCTCTTCCTCGACAAGCTCTTTCATCTGCTCGATAAAATAAGTTTTTACTTTAGTAATCTCGTGAATTTCCTCTACCGTAGCGCCCTTGCGCAATGCCTCATACATGATGAAATGGCGCTCGCTGGATGGCGTGATCAGGAGGGAGAGCAGTTCCTCCTTTGACTTCCGGTCAAAATCCCTTGCGTGGCCGAGACCGTAGCGGCCGGTTTCCAGGCTGCGGATGGCTTTCTGGAACGCCTCTTTGTAGGTCTTGCCGATGCTCATGACCTCGCCCACTGCGCGCATCTGGGTGCCGAGCTTGTCCTCCACGCCCTTGAACTTTTCAAAAGCCCACCGCGCGAATTTAATTACCACATAGTCCCCGTCCGGCACGTATTTGTCCAGGGTGCCGTATTTTCCGCAGGGGATGTCCGAGAGGGACAGGCCCGAGGCCAGCATGG
>JAJQCB010000027.1:0-28686 GCA_021203005.1 Clostridiales bacterium
TTTATTTGAAAAATTCCCATTTTCCTCTTGACTTTTTATTTGCAGGCTTACATATTGCCCACAATAAAACAATTTGCCCGGCAAAGGCGAAAAAAAATGTCCGGAAAGGATAAATTTCCCCTCCGGACATTGTGCATTTTTTCAATTTTACAGATGAGGATACTATTTTCCCGGATAGATGATGACGGAATCCACATCATATCCCGCGAGCTTTTCCCGCCCGTTCAGGCCAGCCAGCTCCATCAGGAACAGCACCTTCACAACTTTTCCGCCAAGCCGTTCGATCAACTTGATGCTGGCTTCGATCGTGCCGCCGGTCGCCATCAGGTCGTCCACGACCACAACCTTCTGCCCCGGCTTGATCGCATCCGTATGTATCTCTACCTCCGCCGTGCCATACTCCAGCGCATACTCCTGGGAGATTGTCTCACAGGGAAGTTTTCCTTTCTTGCGAACCAGAACGAATCCCTTCTTAAAATCTCTGGCAATGGGCGCTCCGAATACAAATCCGCGGGACTCTGCGCCAACTACTACATCAAAATCCACACCTTCCAGGAAACCCTCCATCCCGTCAATTGCGAGCTGCAGGCCCTCCGGATCCTGAATCACAGTGGTAATGTCCCTGAAAATGATGCCCGGCTCCGGAAAATCCGGAATACTTCTCACATAATCTTCTACGCTTTTCATCTAATCTCTCCTCTGTATCTTTTGTTATGTCATTACGAAACCCTTTAAATGTAATAATACCTACGGATTGCTTCGCACCATGTGCTCTCGCAATCCTCAAAACACTCGGAATCCGCTCATTTCTCCCAAAAATCGGTCAAAATGGCTACTTCCTCGTGTTTTGGCGGGTCCCAAAGTCATGAATCGGACCGCGTGCGCTCCATTCATGACATTTTTGACCCTGGTATTATTACATATAATAATACAATTCACTCATCGTGCCAAAGCCCAACAATAAAACGGCAGCGACAATGATCACAATCACCACGATATATATGGCCAGCGAAACGATGCCAAGGATTTTCCCAACCCTCGCCATGGTATTCACTCCGGTATCACGAATGGATTTATTTCCAAATACGATTGCCAGAATTGCGCCGATAATCGGTATCACAAAAAAGCTGACAATACCCAGAACCAGGGACGCGATCGCATATCCATCCGGTCCCTGCTTCACCGGGGGCTGATAGTAAGGATCATATTGACTTCCCGGGCCATTCGGGTTGTAGGAACCGGGACCGCCGGTGGGCCGGCCGCCGTTCACCGGCTGACCGCAGACCGGGCAAAAGGAAGTTGTCGGTTCCAGCTCTTTTCCGCAGTTTTTACAATACATAAAATTCCTCCTGTGTTTACAAATGGCTTATTCCAATATAGCCGCCGGAGCAGCCGGTGCCAATACAGATTTTACCATAAAACAGATAGAATGCAAAGAACTTTGTCGTTACTTTTCACAGGCAGCATTCCTCACTCCAGCAAATTTCCCTCACTGTCAAAAGATACACTGCCGAGAGCGGAGGAATACTCATTGACCAGGCTGATAATATTCTGCTTTGTGTCGCCGGAAGCCACCGTCGGCTGATAATCGTTGTAACTGCTGGTGGTACTCAGGCGGCATGGGATAATTTCCGCGTCAATCGCATCTGTCTGCACCTCGCCGTCCACAATGGTAAAAGTCTGCTGATAAATCATGGTATTCTTGTCAGAGGGATTTTTATTCCCGCCAAAACAGAAATTTCCCAGGCTGTAGCAGATCACTTTCCCCTCATAAACCTCTACGCCCTGCAGTACATGAGGGTGGTTGCCGATGATCAGATCTGCCCCCGCTTCGATCAGCGTGTGCGCCGTGGTCTGCTGATAATCATTGGGATAGTAATCCTTCTCAATTCCCCAGTGACAGCAGGCGATAACCACTTCCGCGCCCTCCTCGCGAAGCTCCGCGATCTGACTCTGCATATTCTCCAGCTTTTCCTCCGACTGTGAGAGCAGGCTGGCGGAGACAATCCCCACCTTCACGCCGTCCTCCGTCGTATACATCCCGCTCTGCTCGGAATAAGCGTAGGCAATCCCCGCCTCCTCCAACACGGATTTTGTCTCCTGGAAACCTTCCTCCCCATAATCATAAGTATGATTATTTCCCATGGAACATGCCTCCACTGAGCTGCCTGTCATAATCCCCACATACTCCGGCGAGCCCTTGAGATTGAATGTCTTTTCCACACGCTCTGTTGCTGTGGACAGAACACACTCCAGGTTGATGATGGTCATATCGTCCGCGTCAAAGATATCGCGCACTCCACCGAAAAAATAATCCTCTCCATAGGAATCGTAGTATGCGTTAAATGATCCGTCATAGCTCTGATCCTGCGTCACGCCCAGCGTACAATCCCCGGTAGCGGTGATCGTCAGCGTCTTTGTCTCACTCTCATACACATCCTCAATACATCCGATGATAGCGGTTCCGTCGGATGTCCCGGAAGACTCCCCTTCCGTCCCAGATTCTGCCGAACTGCCTGCATCCTCCCCCGATGACGCAGAGCCTGCCGTCCCCCCGTTACCCGCTGCAGAACTCTCTGACGCACCGGATTTTGATTTCCCGCATCCGGCAGACAACAGCATAACGGCCAGACCTGACACCAGGATACAGGAAATAAATCTTCTCCTCATTCGCTGCTTCCCCCTTCCTCTTTTATGTGATATATACCAGAGACATTTATAACCTCACATCATAATCTGCCAGCCACGGGTTATTCATTTCCAAAACTGCATTCAAATAAAATATCGTTTTGCGATATATCCCCCTCACACTTTTTACCGCTTCTCCAGAATAAAGAGACAGGTGCCGCTCTTCTCCAGGATGCAATACTCTTTCAGCAGGCGGAACTGTCCCGTCAGCCGCAGATACTTTTTCACCAGTCCCATCTCCCCGGAATAACAGAAAATCCGCCCATGCTCCGCGAGAAGCTGCGCCGACTTTTCAAAGAACCGGCGGTACAGCATGTCCGTCTCTTCTCTGCTGCCGAAATCCGCCGGCATATCCGTGATAATCTCATCAAACAGATATTCATGGGTAAAATCAAAGAAGTCCCGGTTGATGTAATTGACCGGCATGCCCGTGAGCTTTGTATTCGCGCGGGCTTTCTGTATCGCCTCACCAAAGATATCAATGCCATACGCACTGCGGACCGGGCCGGCAAATCGGCGCTCCAGCAGCAGCGTACCCACACCGCAGAACGGATCCAGGACCTGTACATACTCCGCCAGATACGGTTTTGCCAGCGCCAGAATTCCGGCCGCTATGACCGGCCGCATCCCCGCCGCCACATGGTACTTCCGGTAGCGGATCCGATGATCCGGCAATGTAAACAATTTCAGATACGGCGTGACACCGCCCTCTCTGTTTACCACCAGACGAATCTCCGCCTCGTAGTGGGAAACAGAATTCACCAGATTTCCCGCAAAAGCAGCCTCAATGGCTGCCGCCGTTTTCTTCGCAAAACTGCTCTGCTCCTCCCGCGGCATCGCTCCGACAATTCCGACACGGAAATAGAACGGAGCATCGGACTGATGATTCTCCGCCAGAATCACGGAAAGATCAGATTCCTGCAGCGCCTGCGCTATCACCTCAGGGCGGGTGGGTATCCCCTTTTTACACTGCAGCACAAAAAGCATTTCCTGCCAGAGCCGGTTGGTCAGAACCAGATTCATATCGCCGACCGTGGTGCCAACGCCGCCCTTCAGCAGCTTTTTGGGGAAAGGCAGCTCCGCCGCCAGGGCGTCCCGGAAAGCGGGAAGCGTCGTCAGTATCACTGCATTTGCCCTGTAATAGCCGGAAAATGCATGCTTATGCAATCCTTCCTTTTTCAGGATCAGCTCCTGCAGCGCCGCAATCTCCTCCCGCACATGCTTTTTCTCGTTCTCCGGCGCGTCACAGGTGCGCAGCTGCTCCAGTCTCCGGTGAAAATCAGGCAGATAGTCCCCGCAGTCCAGATCAGCCAGCGCGGACAGATACTCCGGGCGGACAAAAAGCGTATCCTCCGCCTCGTAGGCATCCATCAGCACATCCACTGACTCCGGCACCCGCAGGATACCCAGAATGGCAGCCGCATTTTTCCTCACCTTCGGATCATCATCCGCCAGACACTTCATAATTCTGTCGTAGTTATTTCCGCAGACTTCACGAAATTCACGCTGTCCGGCGTCCTCCTTCAGCATCTTTTTTAACTCAATCAGATTCGCGCGCAGATTCCTGCCCGCGCAGATATTTTCATAAATCTCTCTCAAAATGTCCCCTTTCGCGCCGGCGCAGCGTGTCTGTCTATCTGCACTCTGCTGAACGGATTTGTTACTTGCGCTCATGATATCATAAAACTCTGCAAATCAAATCATAAAAAGCAGCATAATGTTTTATCTTTTTCATATGAATGGTGGTGAAAGAAGTAAAAACAATATCTTTCACCAAAAACATAATAATTGCCCCAGATAACTCTGAAAAGAAACGGAGATCCGCCCATGCCCGCTTTTGCAAAAACCAAGCATCCCTCACACATTAGTTTCATACATATCATTCTGTTTTGCGGTCTGTTCCTGGCCGGCATTTTTCTCGCCGTCCTGCGGTACACAGATGAATCGTTCTGGCTGGGATATCAGATGGAAAATGCCTGTCGGATGCTGAATGTACGTGATCGGACATGGTCAGATTTTTTCCTCTGGACTCTGAAAAACCGTTTTCCAATCTGGGCTATGCTCTGCATCAGCGGATATTTCCGCAGAGGTAATCTCATCCTGTCAGCATTTACCGGCTGGTTGGGACTGGCGGCGGGATTTCTTTTTGCAGCCCTGGCCGGACGATTTTTCCTCCGGGGCATTCTCATGAATGCTGCAATTCTGCTTCCGCAAAATCTGGCATATCTTCCGGCGTACATTCTGCTGATCAAAAACAAGGTAAAACGGGAACCCGCCTATCTCGCCAAAGCCCTGCTGCTGTCAGGAATTTTCCTTGCAGGAGCAATGAGTGAATACTTTCTCAACCCGTGGTTTCTGCAAAAAATATACAATCTGGTAAATCTGCTGCCCTGATGGTTTCACTCCGCCACATATTTCCCATAATAAGCCATAATTGCCGCCACTGTCTTGGAATCCTGAATCTTCTGTGCAAAAACCATACTCTTAAGTTCTTCAATCGTGTAGCTCTCAATCTCCACAAACTCATCCTCATCCAGATGGCGGTCCGTCTTTGTCAGATCTGTCGCCAGATAAATCTCGATTACCTCATTGCAAAACGCCACCGTCGTCGCCACCGTAATCAGCAATTCCATCTTTCCCGCACGGTATCCGGTCTCCTCCTCCAGCTCCCGTGCGGCACAGTCGATGGGCCGCTCCTTCAAAGCGTCCCTCGCACCCGCCGGAATCTCCAGCGTCTCGCGCTCCAGGGCATTGCGGTGCTGACGTACCATCAGAATCTTCCCGTCATCCGTAACCGGAAGCACGGCCGCCGCACCCATCCGATGCGCAATATAATCCCAGTGGGCAATGTGCCCGGTGGGAGACTCCATGACATCATCATAAAAATCAACGATAGCTCCTCTGTATTTCAAAACGCGGTCAATCCGCTTCATATGCTCCATATGGCACCTCCCTGTCTCCCGCTATATCATGAATCTGTGATCCATGATCGCATTTCGCCGCTCATTGGATCATAGCTACAAATCATGCGTGCCGTCATCGGTTGTCTACTTTCTCCGGATATAGATCGTGATTTGCCAGGCGGTTCCAGGCAACCTCCTCCCAGCGCGTACCCGGCTTTCCGTAATTGCAATATGGATCAATGGAAATCCCGCCCCGCGGAGTAAATTTCCCCCACACCTCGATATACTTAGGATCCATCAGGCGAATCAGGTCATTCATGATGATGTTGACGCAGTCCTCATGGAAATCGCCGTGCTCACGAAAGCTGAACAGATATAATTTCAGTGACTTGCTCTCCACCATCCTTTTTCCCGGGACGTAGGCGATCGTAATCGTCGCAAAATCCGGCTGCCCCGTGATCGGACACAGAGAGGTAAATTCCGGACAGTTAAACTTCACAAAATAATCCCGATCCGGATGCTTGTTCTCAAATGTCTCCAGCATCTCCGGCGCGTAATCCGACGGATATTTGTTTTTCTGGTTGCCGAGCAGAGTCAGATCCTGCTCTTCCTCACGTTTTCTTCCTGATGACATACTTACTCCTCTCTCTTCCTGCACTATAAAAGAGCCGGATCCGCAATCCCGTTCAGCGCAAACGCCTGTGCCCGGTCGATACAGGTCCCGCACTTTCCGCAGGGTTTGTCGCCGCCCTCGTAACAACTCCAGGTGAGTTCGTAGGGAACCCCGATTTCCAGTCCCTTTCGCACCACATCTGCTTTCGTCCAGGTGACAAAGGGCGCTTCGAGTGTCAGCTGGTCTCCGCTGCCAAGATAGATTGCCTCCCCCATGGCCCAGTGAAAAGCATCGGAGCAATCCGGGTAAGCATTTCCTGCGGCATCATCGCTATGGGCGCCATAATAGATTACGCTGCATCCTTTTGACAGCGCAATGCTCGCCGCACTGGCGAGAAACAGACCGTTCCGAAACGGCACATACGTAGATACCGGGCTGCCTTCTGTTTTTCTGAGCTGTTCCGCATAAGATTCCTGCGGGATCTCCCGATCTGAGTGCGACAAAAGAGAACAGTCGCTGTATTGAAAAATGGTTTCCAGATCCAGCGTCAGATGCTCTACCTGATACCAGTCCGCCACTTTCTGCGCGGCCTCCATCTCTTTTTTATGCTTCTGCCCGTAAAACACGGACAGGGAGACCACATTTTCCCGCCCGTACTGTTCTACAGCCAGTCCGAGACAGGTGGTGGAATCCACACCGCCGCTTGACAATACTAACGCTTTTTCCATGATAATTTCCTCCTTCTACCCTTGTACGGACATGGCGAGATTCAGCCTGGTCTGCAGCATCATATCTGTCTGGAATCTGCCGCGCAGCGTAGAGGTATAGGTCTTCGCATCCGTCTTTTTGATGCCTCTGGCTGTCATGCAGCTGTGACATCCCTCGATCAGCACCGCGACATCACCCGAACCGGTCACCATAGAGACAATCTCAGCGATATCTGTCCCAATCCGCTCCTGAATCTGAAGACGTTTGGAAACCATATCGGCAATCCGCGCGATCTTGCTGATTCCGATCACTTTTCCGTAAGGGATATAGGCGACAGTTGCCCTCATATCATACATCAGCGCCATATGATGCTCACAAAAACTGAAAATGTCAATATCTTTCACAATGACAAAGTCGCTGTTGGTCTGAGAAAACGTCAGATCCTCCTCAAATGTCTTATCAAACATCCGGGCAATCTCTTCGTTGGTATAATTCATCCCCTCGAAGACTTCCTCGTACATCCGGGCTACCCGGTCCGGCGTGTCGACCAGCCCCTCCCGGTCCGGGTCATCCCCCAGCGCCACCAGCAGACCTCTCACATGTTCTTTTACCGCTTCCGTGTCAATCGCCATCTTGCTTCTCCTTTAATCGTAACTGTTCTGAATAGTTACCTTTAATCAACATTTCATACGCCCGGTCACACTCCGCGCATCTCGCTGTCCCAGATAATCTTGTGTATCTGAAGCTGCATCGCCACATCGTTCATCCCGTTATTCCGCATGAAATAAACCACATTCTCCAATTCTATCTCATCATATACCGGGCTCAGCAGAACATGGCACTGTTCTGTAAGATTATACTCGCGGATCAGGTCGCGGCTCCGGCACAGGTCTTCGTAATCTCTGACCACAAATTTTACCGCGTCTTTCTGTCCCAGAAGGGCAAAATTTTCCAGCACCATTTTATCTTCCATACCGCTCCCCGGCAGCTTATAATCCATATTAAAAGCAGGCGGATTTTCCATCCGGGCAAAAGGTGCCAGCGGCACACTCCCATTTGTCTCTATTTCCACCCGCAGCCAGGGATCCGCAGCCAGAGCCTGCAGCAATTCCATAATATTTTCCTGCAGCAACGGTTCCCCGCCGGTCAGCGTAATATTACGGATGTGCATCTGATTCACAACATCAAGAATCTCCTCCGTAGATGTCCAGTGAAACTTTGCGTCCTTCTCATTGACCCACCGGGTATCGCAGTAACTGCAATCCAGATTGCAGCCCTGCATCCGGATAAACAGGGCAAGCTCCCCCTGTCTCGGACCCTCCCCGTTAATACTGCTGAAGATTTCCGCCACTCTATAGTTTGACATTGCCGTTATATTCCTCTCTTTTTTCTCATACCACTATACAAGCCGGGATTCTATCTCTCATACCGCGCACAGTTATTCGGCGTCTCATAAACCTCCACCGCCCGCACGGAATACCCCTTCTGCAGAAGAAGTTCATAAAAATACTTTGCAAAGTTCTCCGCTGTCGGCCGAAATGGAACTTCAAACAACCGGAAGCCTTCATCCTCCAACGCCTGCACAGTGGATTTTCTCAATGAATTCTTCTCATAGATAAAGGTATGGTCATGGGCATCCGCCAGCTCTTTCAAATCTCGTTTGATATCGCCAAAGTCCGTTACCATCCCCCGAAATGCTCCGTCTGCCTGCAGTTCCTCATCGCCAACCTCCGCCACAACACGCCAGCGATGCCCGTGAATGTTGTTGCACTTCCCGTCATAACCGGCCAGAAAATGTGCGGAGTCAAAACTCTGTTCCGTCCTAAGTGTGTACACTGCGAATCCCTCCACTTTTATGTAAATATACAAAGGAGCCATGTGCGCAAAACCCATGACTCCAATCTTTTTTCATACAAAATATATTACGTTCCGTATTCAAAAAGCAGCCCTGGTTTTGTTTATAGACAGGATGGTACAAACGAACTGTCTCTTCTATGGCGGAAATGTACTCTCATTCCCACAGTTTTATTCAATCGTCATTCTGCCTCTTCCTTTTCCTCGCGGATCAGGTCGAGTACCGCGGTCAGTTCACTGCCTGCAGGCGGAGCCGTCATCAGTTCCTGATGCTTCCCCTCCGGCGTGATATTGCAGAGAACATCATCCTCTCCCCGCAGACCTTTCTCGATCATATAATAATGAACCTCATCCGTCTGCGGATTCCATACAATGTAGGCTGCGCGGGCCATGTGTGCTACAAGTCCCTTTTGCGGGAGCTCCACACAGATTGCCGTCGTCTCCTCATTGATATTCAGAGACATAGCGCTGAAATCCTCTGTTGCGTAAGGGCTCGGCAGCTTATCTCCGTACGGTTTTGCGTACAGTTCCCGCAGAAACTCTTCGCCTTTCTCCTCCAGCTCCCGGACAAAATCCCCTTTCCGCTCAAACAGCAGTTTCGGAATCTGTCCCTTCTCCACTGTATTGCGGGCCAGGACAAAAAACTCTTCTTTCGTGACTTTTTTCACCTGCCGTTTGGAAGCCTGAGCAGAAAAATCTGTCTCAAAAGCTTTTTTCCGGAACACAAAACCGCCGGTCTGCGGATTGACCAGGACGCCTGCCAGATTTGCTTTACTTTTTAAGGTATTCTCAACTACCTGCGCCGCGGGCACGCGGATCATATATGGGAAATCCTTTGTCTCCTGTATCTTATCGCGGGAGGTAAAAACAGGAGAATACTTATTGCCGTTGGAATCCGTGACCGTGATAGGAAACAACGGAAGATTTTCCCCTTTTTTCAAAGGCACTCCGTTCAGCATCTTCATGAGAATCCGGACATCCGCCTTTTTCGGGAAAGCCACCGGCACAATCACAAAGGACTCCTTAAAAATCCGGATCAGATCCTCCAGCTTTTTCAGATCATTTTTGGATGCGTTATAATCCGCCATCGCCTCTTCCAGCTTCGTGTTATCCAGATCATAAGCCGGACGGGCTAAAATCTTTTTATCCATACTGAATCTCCCATATTAAGTCTGCATGATACCACAGATCATTGATATGCTTACATTAAACTGTTTACTGTTCTCCTTAATACGAATCAGGCCATTCTGCTGATCCACATAAAGAATTTTTGCTCCGAAAAATCCGGGTGTTGCCTCAAACATTCTGGTCTGATGCATATGGATATCACACCGCTCCCCCACAAAATAACAGAACGGGTTGACTTCCTCATCCCAGTCCTCCGTCTTAAGCTCCGTCTCTTTCCGCAGCATGCGCTCCGTCATCCTGACTTCTGTGAGGGACTTTATATATGCTTTTGCCGCCAGGCCGCGCTTTCCCCGAAACTGAAACAGAATATAATCTCTTCCGGAGGAAACAATGCCCACGCGGGCATACCCCACATCCTGGCCAGTCATATCTATCGTAGCATATTTACCATGAAACGGGGAACAGTCAAAAGCTTTCCCCGATTCATGCATAATTCGATTCGCAGCCATACAAATCCCTTTCTTTGGCACGCATCTATAATTTCAGATTCTTCAACAGGTCTCCCATGGATGTGCCGATCGATTCCGCCTTCGGAATCGATACCTTCACTTCCTCATCCTTCTTTTTCTGCTCCAGAAGCGCCTTGATGCTCAGTTTCAGCTTGCCGTCCTGCTTGCCGATTACCTTTACACGGACTTCCTGCCCTTTTTTCAGCACATCCGACGGATGTTTTACTCTCTCCAGGGCAATCTGGGAAACGTGGACAAGACCGGAAATACCATCGCCAAGGTCGACGAAAACGCCGTAATCCTGGATACTGTCTACTTTTCCGGTAAAGATGCTTCCCACCTCGACAGCAGATAATTTTAACTTTTTCGCGTTCTCCCGCTCTTCTTTTAAAATCTCGCGGGCGGAAAGGACCAGCTTATCAGACTCCTGATCCGCAGTGATCACACGAACCTGAATCTCTTTCCCAAGCCACTCATTCAGATCATCAACTCTATGCAGGCTCAGTCTGGAAGCCGGGATAAATCCGCGGATTCCCTCTACCATAGCGATCACACCCTTATTGACGATTCCGCTGATCTCCACAGTCAGATTCTCTTTTGTCTCGTAGAGTTCTTTAATCTTTGCCCATGCAAGAAGCGCGTCTGTGTCGTGCTCGCCATCGCCCATCATTTTGTAGGAATCCTCCAGGGCTTTCCCCATATCCTCCATCGTCAGGACGGAATCCTCATCCGTTTTTGCAGGTGCCGTTTCTTCTGCCGCAGGAATTTCCTCAGATGCAGCCGCCTCTTCTGTTGCTGCTGTTTCCTCTGCCGCTGTAGCTTCCACTGCCGCAGTTTCCTCCGTCGCTGCAGCTTCCACTGCCTTTTCCTCTGCTACCTTTGCTGTCTCTGTCGTTTCCATAAACTATCTCCTCATTCTTTAATCTATAGCAACTGTCTCAATGTCTGCAGTTACAATTATTCTATTGTTCCTCATTCTGTCGAATAGTCTGCTGTATTTGTAAGGTTCCTGAAAGAACTGTAGTAAGTAAAAATTGCCTTTCCCAGAATCTGGTCCCGCTTCACATAGCTGTACTGAATTGCTTCTTCCTCAGAAGACACCACTCCGGCCTCTATCGCTTCCTCCGCCCAATACCGGCTGTCAGCAGAATTGTTGCGGTTATCTCCGAGAACAAAATAACAATCCTCCGGAATCTCAAAATAATAACCGTCATTAGCCTGATACCATTCCTCCGGGAGATAATCCTCTTCCAGCGGTGTATCACTTCCATTGATATAAATTTGCCCATCGCGGATCTCAACTGTCTCACCGGGCAGTCCGATGACCCGCTTAATGTAAATCACGGATTCATCCACCGGATAATGAAACAAAATAATGTCCCCGCGCTCCGGATCATCAAACCAGTAGGAAAACCGGAATCCGATCAGACGATCATTCGTCATAATCGTCGTCTCCATGGAACCGGACGGTACATTTGCGTTAATAATGATAAAACGGGTGATGACAAGCACCGCAGCAATCGCAATCGCAAACATACGGATCCAGTTGAATATCTCTTTCCTTCTGTCGCGCTTTCGCTCCATCTCACGTCTGCGCCGCAAAGTCTGAGGTTCTATTCTATGATGACTTTCCATATTTTCCCTCACAGTTCCGCAACCAGTTCCACCGGACAATGATCCGACCCCATAACCTCTGTATGAATGTCCGCAGAGCGCAGCACATCCTTCAGGCTGTCTGAGGCGATAAAATAGTCAATACGCCATCCGGCGTTCGTCTCTCTGGCCCGCCGCCGATAGGACCACCAGGAATATACCCCTGTCTGATCCGGGTAAAAATACCGATACGTATCAATCTTACCACTTTTCAGCACATTTGTCATCTTTTCTCTTTCTTCATCCGTAAATCCCGCATTGTGATGATTCGTCTTCGGGTTTTTCAGATCAATTTCCTGGTGTGCCACATTTAGGTCACCGGCATAGATGACCGGCTTTTTTTCCTCCAGCCTGCAGATATAGGCCAGGAAATCGTCCTCCCACCGCATACGGTAGTCCAGGCGTGCCAGTTCATTCTGTGAATTCGGCACATAAACTGTCACAAAATAGGAACGGTCAAACTCCAGGGTGATCACACGTCCCTCGTGGTCATGCTCCTCAATGCCAATCCCATAGGTGACAGCAAGCGGCGTCCGCTTCGTAAATACCGCTGTGCCGGAGTATCCTTTCTTCTCAGCATAGTTCCAATACTGTTCATATCCTTCCAGATCAAGCTCGATCTGACCCGCCTGAAGCTTTGTCTCCTGCAAACAGAATATATCAGCATCCGCCTGCTTAAAATACTCCAGAAATCCTTTTTTCACACAGGCACGAAGCCCGTTTACATTCCATGAAATCAACTTCATAAATAGTCCCTCTACAGCTGCTCACGGCGTCTTTAGTATCAGAAAACCCGTAAACTCTCAGACGAGAATTTACGGGGATCTGTCCATCCTACATCATACGAACTGTGTAATATGGCTACCTTGTCTTACTTTGCATAATCTGTGACACGGCTTTCTCGAATCACATTGACCTTAATCTGACCCGGATACTCCAGCTCAGATTCAATCTGTTTGGAAATATCTCTGGCCAGCAGCACCATGTCAGCGTCACTAACCTGCTCAGGAACCACCATAATACGAATTTCTCTGCCCGCCTGAACTGCAAAAGATTTATCTACACCCTTGAAACTGTTAGTTATGTCTTCTAACTTCTTTAATCTGCTTGAATATGTTTCCAATGTCTCGCGTCTTGCTCCCGGACGAGCCGCCGAAATGGTATCAGCTGCCTGCACCAGGCATGCAATCAGAGATTCCGGTTCCACATCACCGTGATGTGCTTCCACCGCATTGATCACAACAGCAGATTCCTTATACTTTCTGCAAAGGACTACGCCCAGTTGAATATGGGAACCCTCCATCTCATGATCCACGGCCTTGCCAATATCATGGAGCAGACCGGCACGCTTAGCAAGCCTCACATCAACGCCGACCTCCGCTGCCAGCAAGCCGGCAATCTGAGCCACCTCAATGGAATGCTTTAATGCGTTCTGTCCATAGCTTGTACGGAACTTCATACGTCCCAGCAGACGGACAAGTTCGGGATGTATCCCATGGACGCCCACTTCCAGCGTAGCGGCTTCACCCTCCTCATGGATCACGCGCTCCACTTCTTTCTGCGCTTTCTCAACCATTTCCTCGATTCTGGCAGGGTGTATACGGCCATCCACGATTAATTTTTCAAGGGCGATACGGGCCACCTCACGACGAATCGGATCAAAGCTCGACAAGATGACGGCTTCGGGAGTATCGTCGATGATCAGATCTACACCTGTCATCGTCTCCAAAGTGCGGATATTCCGTCCCTCACGGCCGATAATCCGCCCCTTCATCTCATCATTCGGAAGCTGTACAACAGAAATTGTTGTCTCTGCCACATGATCAGCCGCACATTTCTGAATGGCGTTGACCACATACTCTCTGGCTTTCTTTCCCGCTTCCTCTTTTGCCCTGTTGTCCATTTCTTTGATCAGCTTTGCCGTATCAAGTTTTACATCTTCTTCAACAGTTTTTAAGAGATATTCTTTTGCCTGTTCAGAGGTGAGTCCTGAAATTCTTTCCAGTTCCTGAATGCGTTCCTCGTTTAACTTTGCAACCTCGGCTCTCTGACGCTTAATGTCCTCTTCCTTTGCAGCGAAACTCTGCTCACGGCGCTCGGCAGCTTCCAGCTTCTTATCCAGATTGGCTTCTTTCTGCTCGATACGTCTCTCGTTACGCGAAATCTCTGCTCTGCGGTCTTTGATCTCTTTATCGAGCTCATTCTTCGTCCGGATCGACTCTTCCTTGATCTCGAGCGAAGCTTCCCGCTTCTTCGACTCCGCGCTCTTCACTGCCTCATCAATGATGCTGCGTGCCCGCTCCTCCGCACTTCCGATTTTCTCTTCCGTGTCCTTTTTAAAACGGGATAACGCTACGCGATACGTGATGAAAAAGGTGACGACTACAGCGATAACAGCCGTGATTACCACTGCTATAGCTATACCAGTCTGCACCTCAGGCGCACCTCCTTATTTAGTTTCATTGTGCATATAACAAATAAATAATGATATTTAATCAGTCATAAACTACAACTACTTGATTTTATACTTTTTTGAATCCTATGTCAAGTCCATCTGACGCATAATCTGAGAATTTGAAAAGCCTTTCCGCAACAGGTACTGATAAATGCGATACTTCTGTTTCCTGTCCATATGCTCCGAATCATATTGCTTCCTGGCCAGCAGGTTCCGGATCATCTCCTCCTCGTGATCTTCATAAACTTCTTCCATCGCCTGCACAATCAGTTCAGACGGGACTCCTCTCTGCTGCAGCGCTGCCCTCAGCTGCATCCTGCTCTTATCCGTCTGATGAAGCCGGATGTAGGTCTCTGCGTAGCGCAAATCGTCTATGTAATGGTACGACTTCACATAGTCCACCGCCACATTGATCAGAACCTCCGGATAGTGATTGTCACGCAGCTTCCGTCTTAACTGGAACTCCGTCCGATCCATCTTCTCCAGCAGAAACATAGCGCGTCGAATTATGCGCTTATTTAAAACCTCCCGGCACAGGCGGTCCCAGGTCTCAGTATCCAGCTCGACGCCCTCAGTCAGCTGCCAAGCTGCTGCTTCCTTTTCGCAGAGGGGAAAAATCAGCTCATCGGTACGGATCAGCAGCCTGCCTTTCCCCTCCTGTTTTATTTCTCTGATTCTCATCTGCTATTCCGTTGCTTCCGCGCCTGTCTGCTCCGCCTGCGCTGCTGCCTCCGCTGCGCGTTTCCCGTCCAGATCGTAATGATCTCTCACTTTTGCTTCGACCTCTGCGCAAATCTCCGGATGCTCCGCCAGGAAGTTTTTCGCATTCTCACGACCCTGTCCGATCTTCTCCCCGTTGTAAGCGTACCATGCACCGGATTTGTTGATCACATCAATGTCCGCCGCCAGATCCAGAAGATCGCCTTCACGGGAAATCCCCTTGCCGAACATAATGTCAAATTCCGCCTGTTTAAAAGGCGGCGCCACTTTGTTCTTCACGACTTTGATGCGGGTGTGATTGCCAATGACTTCCCCGCTCTGCTTGAGAGAATCCACCCGGCGCACATCCAGCCGGATCGAAGCATAGAACTTTAACGCCCGTCCGCCAGTCGTCGTCTCCGGATTGCCGAACATAACCCCGACTTTCTCCCGAAGCTGGTTGATAAAAATCACAATGCAATTGGACTTGCTGATAACAGCGGTCAGTTTGCGGAGCGCCTGGGACATGAGCCGCGCCTGCAATCCCACATGGGCATCTCCCATGTCGCCCTCGATCTCCGCTTTCGGAACAAGAGCAGCCACAGAGTCCACGATCACGATATCTACTGCCCCCGAACGGACCATCGTCTCCGTAATCTCAAGCGCCTGTTCCCCATTGTCCGGCTGGGATATGTAGAGATTGTCAATGTCCACTCCGATATTGCGTGCATAGGCCGGATCCAGTGCATGCTCCGCATCGATAAAGCCCGCAATGCCTCCCCGCTTCTGCACCTCGGCAACCATGTGCAGAGCCACTGTCGTCTTACCGCTGGACTCCGGCCCGTATACCTCAACGATACGTCCCCGGGGAATACCGCCGAGCCCAAGCGCGATATCCAGGCTCAGGCAGCCGGTGGGAATCGTCTCCACATCCATATGGATATTCGGATCACCCAGCTTCATAATGGATCCCTTGCCATACTGCTTCTCAATCTGTGCGATCGCGGCATCCAGTGCTTTCAATTTATCATCTTTTCTATCTTCTTTTGCCATAATCTTTCCCTTCTCGAACTTATGTTCGCTTTTCTGGTAACATATTAGTATAGTTTATAAAAAAAGTCAATCCTGTTTTTTATTTTCTTCCGGGGTTCTGATAAGAATTTCATGAAAATCTTTTAAATCTTCAGTCATACGGGCTTCTGCATCTAACACTATTGCATAAGAAAACATCTCTGCGTCAGGTGCGGAAATCACTCAGAAAAAGAATTGTTTCGTGAAGTAAGTTCATTATAAAATATCACAGAGCAAAAAGCAATCCCGAATTGCATAAACCTCGAAGATAAAGAATAGCGTACCACCATTTCTGATGGTACGCCTTTCAGATTCATATTTTCCCTATTTCTGCGCAATGGCTGCCTGCGCCGCCGCGAGTCTCGCGATCGGTACGCGGAACGGGCTGCAGCTTACGTAATCCAGTCCGATCTTCTGGCAGAACTCCACGGATGAAGGATCACCGCCGTGCTCGCCGCAGATACCGCAGTGCAGTTTTTGCCGCACCGGCTTGCCCAGCTTGATCGCCAGCTCCATCAGCTTGCCGACGCCGACCTGATCAAGCTTTGCAAACGGATCGTTCTCCAGAATCTTCGCATCATAATAGGCGCTGAGGAACTTTCCGGAGTCGTCACGGGAGAAACCGTAGGTCATCTGCGTCAGATCGTTGGTGCCGAAGCAGAAGAACTCCGCCTCCTTTGCAATCTCATCCGCAGTCAGAGCCGCACGCGGAATCTCAATCACCGTGCCGACCTCGTATTTCAGATCGGAACCGGCCGCCGCAATCTCGGCATCCGCCGTCTCCACCACAAACTTCTTAACATATTTTAACTCTTTGACATCCCCGATCAGCGGGATCATGATCTCCGGAACGATATTCCAGTCCGGATGCGCTTTGGAGACATTGATCGCCGCACGGATTACCGCGCTGGTCTGCATCTTCGCGATCTCCGGATAGGTAACCGCCAGACGGCAGCCGCGGTGTCCCATCATCGGGTTGAACTCTTTCAGACTCTCAATAATCGCCTTGATCTCTTCCACAGACTTACCCTGTGCCTCAGCCAGCTTCTCGATATCTTCCTCCTCCTGAGGAACAAACTCATGCAGCGGCGGATCCAGGAAACGAATAGTGACAGGATCTCCCTCCATCGCCTCATACAGCTGCTCGAAATCTCCCTGCTGATACGGAAGGATCTTATCCAGAGCTGCCTCTCTGTCCTCTGCGTTATCCGCACAGATCATCTCCCGGAACGCGTCAATTCTGTCACCCTCAAAGAACATGTGCTCGGTACGGCAAAGGCCGATGCCCTCCGCGCCCAGCTCACGGGCTTTCTTTGCGTCGGCCGGCGTGTCCGCGTTGGTGCGCACTTTCATGGTGCGGAACTTGTCCGCCCAGGACATGATTCTGCCGAACTCGCCCGCGATTTTCGCATCCACAGTGGGAATCGCGCCGTCATAAATGCAGCCGGTGGAACCGTCAAAGGAGATGATATCTCCCTCATGATACTCTTTTTCGCCGAGCGTAAACTTCTTGTTCGCCTCGTCCATCACGATATCGCCGCAGCCGGATACACAGCACGCACCCATACCGCGGGCCACTACCGCCGCGTGGGAAGTCATGCCGCCTCGCACGGTCAGAATACCCTGGGAAACCTTCATGCCGGTAATATCTTCCGGAGAGGTCTCCAGTCTCACAAGAACGACCTTCTCACCTCTGGCCGCCCATTCCTCCGCATCCTCCGCGGTAAAGACGATCTTGCCGCAGGCTGCACCGGGAGCTGCACCGAGCGCTTTTCCGATGGGCTCCGCTGCCTTGAGCGCTGTCGCATCAAAAGTCGGATGAAGCAGAGCATCCAGGTTGCGAGGTTCGATCATAGCAACCGCCTCTTCCTCCGTACGCATGCCCTCATCCACCAGATCGCAGGCGATCTTTAACGCGGCAAAAGCTGTCCTCTTACCATTTCTGGTCTGCAGCATATAAAGCTTACGGTTCTCCACAGTAAATTCCATATCCTGCATATCACGGTAATGCTTCTCCAGAATATCGCACACGCGGACAAACTGCGCATAAGCCTCCGGGAACTCCTCCTCCATCTTTGCAATCGGCATCGGGGTACGCACACCGGCAACCACGTCCTCACCCTGCGCGTTTACCAGGAACTCACCCATCAGCTTCTTCTCGCCGGTAGCCGGATCGCGGGTAAACGCAACGCCGGTACCGCAGTCATCGCCCATATTGCCGAACGCCATACTCTGAACATTCACCGCGGTGCCCCAGGAGTACGGGATATCGTTGTCGCGGCGGTATACGTTTGCACGGGGGTTGTCCCAGGAACGGAACACAGCCTTGATGGCGCCCATCAGCTGCTCCTTAGGATCATCCGGGAAATCCTCGCCGAGCACTTTCTTATACTCTGCCTTAAACTGTCCGGCCAGCTCTTTTAAATCATCCGCCGTCAGCTCCACGTCAAACTTAACGCCTTTTTTCTCTTTCATCTCATCGATGAGCTCTTCAAAATACTTTTTCCCGACCTCCATCACGACGTCGGAATACATCTGGATAAATCTCCGGTAGCAGTCCCACGCCCAGCGGGGATTGCCTGATTTTTTCGCCAACACCTCTACCACAGTCTCGTTCAAGCCCAGATTTAAAATCGTATCCATCATACCCGGCATGGAAGCTCTCGCTCCGGAGCGGACGGATACAAGCAGAGGATTCTCCGCATCGCCGAACTTCTTGCCGGTGATATCCTCCATCCGCACAATATATTCGTTGATCTGGCCCTGAATCTCATCGTTGATCTCGCGTCCGTCCTCATAGTACTGGGTGCAGGCTTCTGTAGTGATGGTAAAACCCTGCGGTACCGGAAGACCGAGAGAGGTCATCTCCGCCAGGTTCGCTCCCTTTCCGCCGAGGAGCTCGCGCATATCCGCGTTGCCTTCACTAAATAAGTAAACCCATTTCGCCATAGTTTCGTTCCTCCTGTTAGATATAATCAGAAAAATTTTAACATAATTTTTCCAGAAAACAACCGAATTATCGGAAAAAGCGATAGTGTCCGAAGAAAAAAACAAAAATTAAAATGCAAACTTCTCCGCGAAATAATCATCCAGCTCCGCAATCGGAATCCGCACCTGCTCCATGGTATCCCGGTCGCGGACCGTCACAGCCTGATCTTCCGCCGACTCAAAATCGTAGGTCACGCAGAACGGCGTGCCGATCTCATCCTGTCTGCGATAGCGCTTGCCGATATTTCCTCTGTCGTCAAATTCGCAGTTGTATTTTTTCCGCAGCTGCTCAAAAACCTGCTCCGCCCCGGCGTTCAGCTTCTTTGAAAGCGGCAGGACGCCGATCTTTACGGGCGCCAGCGCAGGATGGAAATGCAGAACGGTACGCATGTCCGGCTTCTCCTCCGTACCGATATTTTCCTCATCGTAAGCGCCGCAGAGGAACGCTAAAACCACACGATCCGCGCCCAGGGACGGCTCTATCACATAAGGGATGTATCTCGTATTCTTCTGATCGTCAAAATAGGTCAGATCCTCACCGGAAGTCTCCTGGTGACGGGTCAGATCGTAATTGGTCCGGTCTGCAATACCCCAGAGCTCGCCCCAGCCGAAGGGGAACAAAAACTCAATATCGCTGGTCGCCTTGCTGTAGAAAGAAAGCTCTTCCTTCTCATGGTCACGGACGCGCATATCCTCATCCTTCATGCCGAGAGACTTCAGCCAGTTGATACAAAATTCCCGCCAGTAGGAAAACCACTCCAGGTCAGTATCAGGTTCGCAGAAAAACTCCAGCTCCATCTGTTCAAACTCTCTGGTACGGAACGTAAAGTTACCCGGCGTGATCTCATTTCGGAAAGACTTTCCGATCTGGCCGATGCCGAACGGAATCTTCTTACGGGAAGTCCGCTGCACATTTTTAAAATTGACAAAAATACCCTGCGCGGTCTCCGGGCGGAGGTATACCGTATTCTTCGCATCCTCGGTGACACCCTGGAACGTCTTGAACATCAGGTTAAACTGACGGATATCGGTAAAATTATGCTTGCCGCAGGTCGGGCAGCATACGTTGTTTTCTTCAATAAAATCTTTCATCTGCTCCTGGGACCAGCCGTCCACGGAACCGCCCAGATCAATCCCATGCTCCGCCGCGAAATTCTCGATCACCTGGTCCGCGCGGAAACGCTCATGGCACTCACGGCAATCCATCAGCGGATCGGAAAATCCGCCAAGATGACCGGACGCCACCCAGGTCTGCGGGTTCATCAGGATGGCGCAGTCCACGCCGACATTGTAAGGGCTCTCCTGGATAAACTTCTGCCACCATGCCTTTTTTACATTATTCTTGAGCTCGACGCCCAGATTGCCGTAATCCCAGGTATTGGCCAGGCCGCCGTAAATCTCAGAGCCCGGGTAAATAAAGCCTCTGGACTTTGCCAGGGCGACAATTTTTTCCATAGTTTTTTCCATAACTGATTTCCTTCCTCTCTTATATCTCAATCATTCATATATAATATACGCCGGCGTATCGCCCGAAATCTGTACAGATACCGTATTGCTGCCGGTAATCATGACACCCTCAGCCGAGACATACCGGATCGTCCCCGGAACAATGACCGTAACATCCGTATCAATAATCAGAACATTCAGGTCATCCTCCTCAAGCACCGTGCTGGCGGAAATAGCAGACGAAGCGACGGTAACGGTCCCCTCTATCTCAGAGGAAGTATCTTCCTGCTCCTCCGCATCGGTCGAGAGCTCATCCTCCGCTGTCTCCTCTTCGTCAGAAGAAGTATTCTCTTCCTCCGCATCCGCCGAAGAATCCTCATCCTGCACTGCTGCATCCGCATCATCCGCAGAGATAAAATCCGTATCAAAGGCGTATCCGGCGGTCTGCGCCTGCAGCACATCTCCCGCATACAGCACTGTTCCGGTGAAATCCGCGTATGTGTCCGCACTGTCGTAGGTGATCGTCACATAGGCAACCTCATCCTCAACCTTATTTTTGGACACCTTAATGCTTCCGTCGCTGTCTTCCAGATAAGCTTCCACCTGCGTATCAATAAAAGACTTCATCTCATCCGCATCATAATAAGATGCCTCAAAATCTTCCACGATATATTCGACGACTTTTCCGCCTTTTTTCAATTCTATTGTGTTTTCCGTCACCGCGGTACTGCCGCAGGATGTCAGAACACATAGGGAAACCGCCAGAAGCGGCAAAACAGCTGCCTTTATTTTCATAGTTACCTCCCTGACACGGAAAGGTCTTCCCGTGCATTGTTCACTCCGGTAAGTACCAGTGTACACACCAAAAAGGACTTTGACAAGTCCTTTCCTTTAAAAAAATTTCAACATCAGATATACAACAACTCAGGAAATGTCCAGGCTGCGGACAACAGTCTGATCGGAACTCAGACTCTATTCCAAAAGAGATAATGAATAAAACTCCCGGTCTGCATACGGCGCCATATATCGCTCAACGACAGCGCCAACCTCCGCCAACACCTCGTCCGTCACCCTGAATGTATATAGCTTTTCCACCGGGGAGGAAACAATATACTGCAGCGTGTAGAGAGCCGCCGCGCCCAGTTTCCGGCCGGTTTCTTTTCTCTGTCCTGCCGTCCCGCCGCCGTCCGTTCTCGCCCGTTCTGCCGTCCAGTCACCGTCCGTTTTCGCCCGTTCTTCCATCTTCCCGCAGCACGAGCTGCAGAGCATTCCGTGACGCTTCTGTGAAAACACGCGAAGCTCCTCCTTTTTTCCACAGGAAACGCAGGAGAAAACCTGAGGTCCAACCCCGTATAAAACCAGCGTTTTCAGTTCATAGATCCGACGCACCAGCCGCGGGTCCAGACTTTTGACATTCAGTGCCCGTACCGTCTGATAGAGAAGCTTCAGCTGATCCGACGCATCGCTGTCCGGCCGGGTAAAATAGTCCGCCACCTCCAGAAAATAGCAACCGTAGCTTATCTTTTCCAGATCTGTATGTAACTCGCGAAAATAATTGCGGATCTCCGCCTTCACCACCGTGTAGGCGTCCCGCCCCTCGTAAGCCTCAAACTTTCCGAAACAGAAAAGGTCCGTCGCCGCCTGCAGGGAGCTTTTTGCCCGTCTGGCGCCCCTGGCAAAGGCGGTGACTTTCCCCCGCTCTCTGGTAAGTATCGTAATTCTCTTATCGTACTCGCCCGCAGGAGCGGACTTTAAGATCATCCCTGTCAGGGTACAAGTCTGCCCCATCCTGTCTCTCACATCTTTCCAAGTCTTTTGTTCCGTACTCACAGAATTTTCCGGCGCTGCTCTGGCAGTAGGTCAGGTAATCCGAGACCCTCCCGCTTTTCTCAAAGCAGAGCCATTCCTGCTCTTTCATCGCGCATCCCCCTTTTTCCTTTTTGTGTAGGATGTGCAATTAAAAATCAGCTATACGTTTTTGGGGTCATATCCAAAATTTTTCATCTGGACATCGCTGTCGCGCCACCCCTTCCGCACTTTCACCCAAAGGTGCAGGTTAACTTTCCCCTCCAGCATCTCCTCAATGTCCCTGCGGGCAGCGCTGCCGATTTTTTTCAGCATCGCGCCGCCTTTTCCAATGATAATTCCCTTGTGGGAATCTTTCTCACAGATAATCGTTGCCTCAATGTCAGTCAGATTTCCTTTCGGGCGCCGTTTCATCGTCTCAATGGTCACCGCGATACCGTGAGGAATCTCCTCGTCCAGGGAGCGAAGCGCCTTCTCACGTATAATCTCCGCCACAATCTGCCGCTCCGGCTGATCCGTGACGGTGTCTTCATCGTAAAACATGGGACCATAGGGCAGATATTTGAAAATCATATCCAGAATCACGTCCGTATTTTCCCCTTTCAGGGCGGAAGCCGGTATGATCTCCGCAAAATCGTAAATCCTGCGATACGCGTCAATGAACTTCAGAACTTCCTCATGCTTCACGGTGTCCGTCTTGTTGATGATCAGAATCACCGGCGCCTGCACGCGGGACAACTGCTCCGCAATGTGCCGCTCCCCTGCGCCGATAAACGTACTGGGTTCCACCAGCCAGAGTATCACGTCCACGTCTTTCAGCGTACTCTCCGCCACCGTGACCATATATTCACCCAGTTTGTTTTTCGCCTTGTGGATGCCTGGCGTGTCGAGAAAGACAATCTGTCCCCGCTCATTGTCCGTGTACACCGTCTGAATACGGTTGCGCGTCGTCTGCGGCCGCTTCGAGGTGATGGCGATCTTCTGTCCGATCATCCGGTTCATCAAAGTGGATTTTCCTACATTCGGCCTGCCGATCAGAGTGACAAAGCCGGATTTTATCTGTTCTTCCATAAAACCTCCTGCTATTTTTTGACGGATGTGTCGGATGTTACGCAAATATAACTGACCAACTAACAAAACTTCGCAATAATAATTTCGTCACCTCTTACAAAGTCTCTATAAATTCAAAAGTATCCGACTCTTCCTGCAATTTCTCCTCATTTCCAATAACACAAATGCAAGCATCCTCCAGCACCGCGTCCATCAGCGGAGCCAGTCCGCGGATTGCCTCCTGGTCAGCGGCAAGCACCTCATCGCGTTCCTGCTGTAGCATCTCATACGTGGCACCAGACAGATACGCCGTCAGCGATCTTCTTCCCATGGACAACGGCGTCAGCGGCGTGTCCATCTCGCTGAAAGCGCCGATCACGTAGCGGGTCATATCCCGCTCATCTACATCAAAGCTGCGCAGATAATCCGCCGCACCGCGGTAAACCTCCAGCGTTTTTGACAGATTCGGATCACGGTAGGAATAGAACGCCACTTCACCGGTCCTCCAGGAACCCGTTCCGCATCCGTA
This sequence comes from Clostridiales bacterium, assembly GCA_021203005.1. Classification (GTDB taxonomy): domain Bacteria; phylum Bacillota; class Clostridia; order Lachnospirales; family Lachnospiraceae; genus Eubacterium_I. Next base: position 24,101 of record JAJQCB010000027.1, read on the forward strand.
GGCGCCGCCCCGGACGCGGATATTCTGCCACAGATATTCATAATTCATAATGCATTTGTAAACCCGCAGTGCGCCCCGGTAAGGAATGCCGGACTTGTTAAAGCTGCCCGCCAGCGCCACATACTGAATCTGGGAAGCGTCCATAAATCCCTCATTTACCCGGTCAGGCAGGGTAAGCGTCTGCTCCGTTTTTTCCGTATCCGCGCACAGGTCGTCCACGATCAGCGCCGCGTTGGCTTTCACCAGGTCAAAACCGGACCGCTCACAGGTACAGCTCACCGTCAGATTGGACGGCTGCATAATCTGCCCCACGAGGCCGCACATTGTCTCTTTCAGGTCATCTTTTTTCGTATTATAAGAAGAGACAAGCTCCTCCAGAAGCCGGTACTGTCCGATGCCGGCGAGAAGATCGTTGTATTTTTCTCTTCGCGTAAAATGGGACATCGCCCTGCGCATCGCCGCCACGGAACCACCCTCCCGCAGATCCGACTGGAGGCGGGACTTTGTCATTGCGAGCAGCTCGTACATCCGCTTCTCGTCCTCAAACAGAGTATCCGTCATGATGCTTTTCGCCAGCTCCATGGCTTTTGTCAGGTTCACCTCCAGCGTGCGGATGCGGATCTCAAACTTTGCCTCATATTCCCGCTCACCAGCTGTGACTGCAACAACCATGACATCCGCTGAAATTCCGCCGGTATAGAGATTGATCTCATTTGTCAAATCTACAAACGGATAATCTTTCGTATCCAGTCGTCCCAGATACATCTTTAAGACAGACAGATAAGGCACGAGCTCCTCCGGAATATGGCAGACATCAAAGAGATAATCCAGGTAGATGATCCCGTTCGTGTCATAGTCATGCCAGAGGAAAGGAATCTGCTCCGCCATTTCCTCCACATTGCTGTACGGATCGGAAACTTTTTTCATATCATCCCTGGAAAGCAGCGGAATCGTATCCAGTTCTTCCTTCGTGGAAGGCGTCTCGTGATACTCTTCCAGTTTTCTGGTATCTTCAATCAGCCTGTCGATCTCCTCCGCACTCAGAGAATCCCGATACTGATTTAACTTTTCCTGCAACGCCTGATCTTTCTGCGCATTCAGCCCCTTCTGCGGAATCGCGCAGAGCTTTACCGCATGGGGATTATCCAGAAGATACGTCTGCACCAGTTCCTCAAAATATCCTGTGCTCAGTTTTTGCCGCAGTTCCTCATACATGCGCAGCTCTTCCATATGGAGAAACGGCTGTTCCCCATCGTAAAGCCAGCTGTCCATCATCTGCAGGCCAAACATCAGCCCTTTCGGAATCCTCCCGAAATCAGCCTCGCGGAACTTAAACTCCGCCCCGTTGATCGCCGCCAGAAGCGTCGTCTTATTGATGCCTTCCTTCACCTGCGCGGTCAGAACATCGCGGATGATTTTTTCAAACTCTTCCTCCTGCTCCGCATTCGCATTTTTCGCGATCACGGAAAACGTGGGCTGCAGAATGCCGCTGTCATAGCCGCCGTAGATATCTTCCCCGATCCCCGCGTCGATGAGCGCCTGCCTGACCGGTGCGCCCTGGCTGGTCAGCAGCGCATAGGACAGAATGTCAAACGCTACATACTGCAGCGGATCCAACACCATCCCGACAGACCAGTTATAACTCAGATACGTATTATTTTTCTCACTTTCCCCGCTGGAAATGGAATATTGCAGTTCTTTTTTCACGGGAGCGTTAAAGGCAGGCTGCACCGGGATGGAGGAATCCAGTTCCAGCTTTTCATAATCGGAAAGATACTCCGCATCCAGCCAGGCCAGCTTCGCCGCCGCATCCATATCACCGTAAAGGTAAATATACGAATTGGACGGATGATAATACGTCGCGTGAAAATCCAGAAACTGCTCATAGGTCAGATCCGGAATCACGTCCGGGTCGCCGCCCGACTCGTTGCTGTAGGGGGTGTCCGGATACAACGCGTTCATGATGCCGCGTTCCACCACCGAATCACCGCTGGAGTATGCGCCTTTCATCTCGTTGTATACCACGCCATTGACCGTCAGGTCATCCTCCGGCGAGGTCATCTCATAATGCCATCCTTCCTGCCGGAAAATATTCTGCTCTTTATAAATATTCGGATGGAGCACCGCATCCATATAGACGTCCATGAGATTCTGGAAATCTTTGTCGTTGCAGCTGGCAATCGGATATACCGTCTTGTCCGGATAAGTCATGGCATTTAAAAATGTATTCAGTGAACCCTTCGCCAGCTCGATAAAAGGGTCTTTCAGCGGAAACTTCTCACTGCCGCAGAGCACCGAATGCTCGATGATATGGGGCACGCCTGTGCTGTCCCGCGGCGGCGTCCGGAAACCGATATAGAACACCTTATTCGGGTCGTCATTTGTGACTACTACTACTTTCGCCCCGGTCTTTTTGTGCACCAGATAGTATCCATCCGAGTGAATGTCAGTCAAAGACTTGTGCTGGCGGAGTTCATATGCACTTACTTTTTCCATCTCCAGTTTCAAAATACTGCCCTCCATAAAATATCAAAATGGGAAAGGGCTGTCCATCAGGACAGCCCCATAGATCATATATTCATCTGTCTATGTAACAGCCGCGGATATGTAACAGGTTAGATTCTCCTGACATTGGCAGCCTGTACACCCTTATCGCCTGTAATTACATCAAACTCGACAGCTTCGTTTTCCTTCAGCTCTTTGTAGCCGTCCATGGCGATAGCAGAAAAATGGACAAATATATCATTACCCTCGGCATCTGAAATAAATCCGTACCCTTTTTTGGCACTAAACCATTTGACTGTACCCTGCATAATAAACTCCCTTCTACCCGCGCATACTTGCGCTATTCTCATCTGAAAATACCACAAATCGCCTGTTTTGTCAAGGTAAAGTAAAACCTGTTCCGAGGAGAAATTTTTAACAAATTTTATAAGCTTATTTTGTGGAACACTTACAAAGCATGGGCAGACAACTACATCAAAACTCAACCGTTATCGTTGTTCCTTTCCCAATCTCACTTGCCAGAGATATCTCAGCACCATGCAATTCCACAATATGCTTCACAATCGCAAGACCCAATCCGGTGCCGCCGGTTTCCTTAGAACGGCTCTTGTCCACACGGTAAAACCGTTCAAAGACGCGTTCCTGCAGATCGCGCGGAATCCCGATTCCCGTATCTGCGACCATCAGCTCCGTGTTTTCCTCTGCCCTGCGCACCGTGACCGTTACCATCCCTCCGGGATTGTTATAGCGAATCGCATTCTGGCAGAGATTGTCAATCAGCTCCGTGATCATATTGCGATTCGCGCGAACCATACAGGACTCACCCTGCAAGTTCAGTCGGATATTGCGGCTCTCGGCACTGACCATCAACAGGTCAACCCTGTCCCTTGCCGCCTCGAAAAGATCCAGTTCCTCAAAGACGATCTGCGTATCTCCTCCCTGATCCAGTTCCGACAGCCGGATAATATCATTGATCAAAGTCACTAGGCGATCTGCGTTCTGGCGAATTTTCCCCGCAAATTTTGCCTCCTGCTCCTGATCCACCATATGATTTTCAATTAACTCCGCATACCCGGAGATTGCGGTAAGCGGCGTCTTCAGTTCGTGGGATACATTAGCGGTAAAATCCTGTCGGCTCCGCGCCGCGGAGAGAATATTTTCATGCTGGCTGCGTATGGTGTTGACAAAGGGAATCAGTTCTTTGTAGACCAGCGTGTGCGTGGCATCCTCGATATGTTCGGCAAGCTGATCGATCGGAGCCAGCAGTTTCCTCGTCAGGAAGCGCGCGATCAGAGCGCAGAGCAGAATAATAATTACTACAATCAGAATAATCGCCGGAAAGGCAGTGACAAACACACTGAAAATACTGCGCACATCTGCGGAAAGGCGAAGTACGGAACCATCCTCCAGCAGGACCGCATAATAAATGGTATTCATATTCATGGTGCTTGATCTGCGGACGCTCTCACCCTCACCGGTCTCCAGCGCCTCCACGATCTCCGGCCGGTCCAGGTGATTTTCCAGCTGGTTGGCGGAAGCGTCGTTATCGTAAAGTACGGTACCGTCGGCGGATACCCAGGTAATACGAAGAGAATCCAGATAGGAGAGACCGCTTTCCAGAGCATCCAGCATCTTGCTGTCCTCCTCGATTTCTGTATTCTGGCTGCTGGCGCTGTCAATATTCTCTGTATTCTCGCCTGCTTCTGCCTCTCGAAGGCTGTCACTATTTATCTCCTCTGTATTTCCGCTTGCTTCTGCATCGTCAAGATCCGCGTCATTCTCATCATGTTCACTGAGCTCTTCGCTCAAACCATCTTCTGTAAAAAGTCCTGTCATTTTCAGGATTTCTGCATTGGTGCGGAGGTCAGCGCGTACTTGCTTCTGAAACAGCCCATAGAAAACAAAGGTCACACAAACCATCGTAATAATGACTGCCGCGATGGACATGCCGATCAGGCGCAGATTGATCTTTTTCTTCATGGTGTTTCCTCGCTTTCACACATTTTTCTTATTTCTCAAGTCTTTCAGCGCTTTCCCTGCACAATTTACTCGACTTTTTCCCTTTTCTCGGGTTACCCCGC
>JAJQCB010000027.1:28786-33781 GCA_021203005.1 Clostridiales bacterium
TTTTTCCCTTTTCTCGGGTTACCCCGCGTCTTCTTTGCACAACTTTCCCGGCTCTTCTCTGTTTCTCGGGTTGTCTCGCGCTTTCTTTGCACAACTTTCCCGATTCTTCTCTGTTTCTCGGGTTATTTCACACTTTTAATCTTAATCTCCAGACACACAGTAACTCACGCCTCAAAAACTCACCTATTCCCGGCATGACTCTTTTGGTAAATCCTTTCTTACCTTGAACTCCCATCTTTCTGCATTTTTGTTCAATTGATGCGCTTCCATCATAATATTGAAGTAGTATCCGCCGATAGTCTCACTCTATCATGAATTTACAATTCATAATCACGTTTCGCCGCTCGCCGAACATGCATATTCTTCTCGCTTTCATTACTCCGTTCGCACAATCAACCTCCACATCCATGCGCGAACTCATACTGTTACTATTCACGGCCCTCCGCCCCTCATGCGCACTCGTCGCCCTTTCAGGGCTCCAGTTTCGCTGCTAACGCAGCTAAGACTGCTTATGCGGGGTGGAGTTCCTGCTTCACAGGCTACATTTGGGTTTACTTCCAGTCTCTTACGTGTAAACACAACGATTCTGAAAGCAAATCCAAATGAGCCGTGAATAGTAACATCTTATTCTATCACATATCCTACATTCCGCACGGTGCGGATCCTGGTTCCGGCGTCCCCGAGCTTCTGCCGGAGCGTCTTGATATGCATATCCACCGTCCGTGACTCTCCCTCAAACTCGGTACCCCAGACCTGGCGCATGATGGACTCTCTGGACAAAACCACACTCGGATTCGTCATAAGATACCGAAGCAATTCATACTCCTTAAATGTCAGCTCCAGCTGCCGGTCATCCACAAACACGGAATGGCGGTCATGATCGATCATGATATTGCCGAGCTGCAGCACTTTCGGCTCTTTTGTCTCCGTACGGCGAAGCAGCACTTTTACACGGGTAATCAGCTCCATAATGGAAAAAGGCTTTTTGATATAATCATCCGCCCCTTCATCCAGCCCGCGGATCATATCCATCTCCGTGGTTTTTGCCGTCACCATGATGACCGGCAAACGGCTGGTGACCGGATTGGTACGGATCTTCTTCAAAATAGTATATCCGCTCTCATCCGGGAGCATGATATCCAGTATAATCAGATCCGGCGTGATTTCCTCCAGTTTTTTGTAAAAATCCTTCGCTTTCTCAAAGGCGCAGACCATATAATTGCTGTTTTTTAACGCGATCGTCTCAATTTCACGAATGCTGCTGTCATCTTCTACAATATAAATTAATGCCATTTCCCTCACCTTCGCTCTCCGTATTCACTTTTCGGACTTCTTTTTCTTCTTTTTTTCTTTCCCGGAAGGTTTATTCTTCTTTTTTCTCTTCTCAGGCTCACTTTTTTTCTTCTTGAGCTTCGAAGCGTTTTCCTCTCCCGGGAGGAGCTCTCTCACAGGAAACTCCTGCCGCTCCGGGAGTGCATACTTCTCTTTCATCATATGATAATCTTCACGGAACTCCGGGCTGTCCTTGGCGGAAATTCTGTCCTGTCCGTCCGGATCCTCCTCCCCGCAGACACGGATCATGCAGGCGCCCACGTAGGAACAGTGATCCAGCACATGCTCAAACGCGGTAATGATATCCTCCAGCACCAATCCGGCTTCCATAGAACACTGTCCGTGACGGAGCCGGTCCACATGCCGCTGCCGCAGTTCCACACTCATGCTGTCCGTAGCCTTCTCATAAGCCTCAATGCTCTTTGCCATAATCAGATCCGTATAGCGGAAAGCCTGAATCGTGTGATTAAAAATATCCTGCGCGGCGGATGCGTAGACCAAAAGTTCCTGCATCCCCGTATCGGAAATCCGGATCCCCCGCTCATGCAGTTCCAGCGCTGACCGACGGACAGCGGAAACATTGTCCACAATCCGCTCAAAATCCCGGATACACTGCAGCATGACGGACACCTGACGGCTGTCCTCCACAGAGAGGCTTTTGCCGCTGATTTTCATCAGATAACCGCTCAACGCCTCATCATACCGGGCTGCCTGCCGCTCCATATGCTCCACCTGTTCCGCCTTTTCCGCGGAATATTCCACCAGAAGCTCCACGCTTAAGCTAAGCGCATCCCGGTCCCGCTCCGCCATCCGCACCGTGGTATCCCTGCAGATTTTTACTGCAAACGCCGGTTTTTCCAGAAAACGGTCATCCAGGACCGCCAGTTCCCTGGAAGTAGTTCCCAATTCGGGTTCCACGCCATCCCGATCCGGGATCGTCATAACAGCAAGCTTTACCAGCAGATTGGCAAACGGGAACCATGCGATACAACACCCGATATTAAACAGGCTGTGCACCACTGCGATACCCGCCGCGTTCGCTGCATGATCCATAAAACCAAAATCGACCGCCGCATTCAGAATATAAAACACCGCCATAAATACAATCGTGCCGATCAGATTAAAATACAGATGTATCATGGAAGCCCGCTTCGCGTTCCGCCCCGCACCGACAGCGGAAATCAGAGCCGTCACGCAGGTGCCGATATTCTGTCCCATAATAATCGGAAGCGCCACACTGTAGGGTATGGCTCCCGTCGCACAGAGTGCCTGCAAAATACCGATGGATGCAGAAGAGCTTTGGATCACTGCGGTCAGAAGCGCCCCGGCCAGCACACCCAGAAGCGGGTTCGAAAACATCGTCAGGATGGAGGTAAAACGCTCATTGTCCGCCAAAGGCTCTACCGCATCGCTCATGGTCGTCATTCCGAACATCAGCACCGCAAATCCGAGCAGTATCATGCCGATATCTTTTTTCCTCTCATTCCCTTTCGCCGTCATGGTCAGCACAATTCCGATCACCGCCAGGATCGGAGAAAAAGAAGAAGGCTTTAACATGGAAATCAGAATACCGCTGCCGCTGATGCCGGTCAGCGACAGAAGCCATGAGGTGACCGTCGTACCGATGTTGGCTCCCATGATCACGCCCACGGCCTGCGTCAGATTCATAATACCGGAGTTGACAAAACCGATCACCATGACCGTCGTCGCCGAGGAGGATTGAATGACCGCCGTCACCGCGGTTCCTAAAAGCACGGCCTTGAGCCGGTTGGAGGTCAGCTTCTCTAAAATACTGTCCAGCCTGCCACCGGACACCTTGACCAGACCGTCGCCCATGGTGTTCATTCCAAACAAAAACATAGCAAGCCCGCCGACCAATGTCAATACGGAAAAAATATTCATAAGGACTCCTTCTCCCCGCCTTTCCATAGCGGCAGGGATTTTACATACATTTCATTTTGTAAATTTCCTTTACATTGTAAAATGCTTATGTAAAATCCAAAGAGTCCTGTATGTAAAGTTTGTGTAAATTATTTTACCGCCGTTCACCGCTGATCGTATAAATCACCCACTTGGCAATGTTTTCCGCGTGGTCCCCGATCCGCTCAAAATATTTGGAGACCAGAAGAAGGTCAGCCGCCGCCTCCGTGTAATCCGTCTTATCCTGTATCAGGCGGATCAGTGTCCGCTTTGCTTCAAGGAAAAGCTCATCCATCACATCATCCCGCTGCACGACTTCCTCCGCCTTTTCCATATCCCGGTTGACAAAAGCCTGGATCGCGTCCACGACCATGACCATGCTCTCCGCGGCCATCTTCTTAATCACTTCCATCTCCGGAAGATCACGGGCACTCGACAGATAAATCGAGATTTCTGAAATGTCGGCCGCCTGATCGCCGATCCTCTCCATATCCGCTACCATGCGGAGCGCCGCGGAAACCAGCCGCAGATCCGACGCCACCGGCTGCTGCTTCATCAGAAGCTTCATACAGAGAGCCTCGATGTCACGCATCTGGTGATCAATATCATTGTCATACTCCATGTTGCTCTTCGCCTTGTCCACATCATGGTGAACAATGGCATCGATGGCGTACTCAATCGCCTGCTCCACCATGTGGCCCATGGTGATCAGCTCGCCGTTCAGCTCATTGAGCTGCTTGTCAAAGTAATTTCTCATGTTTGTTCCTTTCTCATATTTACATAATTATATGACTTTGTTTGCGAAATTCTCCTGTAAACATAAGCGGGCGCGAGAAAAAACTATTCATAAACGGGTAGTTCGGAGCCGCCGGTCCTTAGAGGCTGTTTTTTAGCCTCTTAGTACCGCTGCGTGCGGAGTCTAGCGCAAGCGTGCCCGTGTTGAATCGTTTTTTCGAGTGTTCTCATAGCATAAACGAGTTTCGCAGCCAACAATCACCCAAAGCGCCCTGTAATGTAATCCTCCGTCTTCTTATTGGAAGGCATGGAGAAAATCTTATCCGTCTGCCCGTATTCGATCAGGTCTCCCAGGAGGAAGAACGCCGTCTGATCAGATACACGGACCGCCTGCTGCATATTATGTGTCACCATCACGATGGTATACTGTTTTTTCAGCTCCATCACCAGATCCTCAATTTTGGATGTGGAAATCGGATCCAGCGCGGAGGTAGACTCATCCATCAGAAGCACTTCAGGCTGAACTGCCAGTGCACGTGCAATGCAGATTCGCTGCTGCTGTCCGCCGGACACCGCAAGAGCACTCTTCTTTAAGGAATCTTTCACCTCATCCCAGATTGCCGCATCCCGCAGGGACTGCTCTACAATCTCATCCAGCTTTGCTTTCGCGTGGATGCCGTGCGTCCTGGGGCCGAAAGCGACATTGTCATAGATACTCATAGGAAAAGGATTTGCCTTCTGGAATACCATGCCGACTCTCTTGCGCAGCAGGTTTACATCCATATTTTTCCCATAAATGTCCTCGCCATCCAGAGAAATGCATCCGTCAATCCGGCATCCCTCAATCAGGTCATTCATGCGGTTTAAAGATTTCAAAAGCGTCGACTTTCCGCAGCCGGAAGGTCCGATAAACGCAGTAATCTGATTTTCCTGGATCTCCAGGTTAATATTTTTCAGAGCATGAAAATCCGAATAGTGGAGATTCATGTTTTCTACGGTCATTTTTAT
>JAJQCB010000283.1 GCA_021203005.1 Clostridiales bacterium
ACTACGCGGTTTTCAGCGGCTCCCGCTGTTATGCCGTGAATAATTCAGGTTTAACTTTTTCATACTTGTCTTCCTATCAATCTTTTTGCAATATCTCTTGCGACCAAAAATCTATGATCGCAAGAGACGTGTTTTTATATGGTTTTATTCAAATTCTGATAACACCATTTAATCAGATCCCGCTAGTACACACCACAATTTTTCTTGCTGTATTAGTCAGATAATAATAATTTACGCCATGCCCATTTTTCCATCCTTGATAATACTTTTTTGATGCATAATTATAAGCCTGAATAGCCAACGCAGAATTAAGATAGGATCCGGTATTCGTCGCGTCATTCCCTCCTATATTTCTCGAATACATATCAATATAACTAAGCGCCTCATAGTATTTGTTTTTGCACTTAGCCGATTTATAATGAGTATACCCTCCCTCCGTAAAAGTCATCTCTTCTTCACTCATCACTGCATAGTTAGTTGGCATTTTAAATGCTTCTGCTACGTTCTGTCTCATTTGTTCTTCTCCTTTCGAAATTGATTGTTTTGAGTCCCGTTTGTAACCGGTCCTCTGCCTTTTATGTATAAGCTGCTTATTACATACATATTAAACCAACTGTATACTTCACCCCTTAATCATCTGAAATGAATTCACACAGTCATTTCGTCCGAAACCCCAGTTTTTCCAATACATAGTTAAAATATGTCACCTTATCATACTGTACCCGCGCGACTGCCGTCATTCCGTTAGTGATGTCCACCTTGTCTCCAGACTTACTGACCAGGTAATCACTGTCCATTTCTACCAGAACCCGGAATGCCTGCGTGGTGGAACCGTCTTCAGATTCCTGCGTAGTCACGTTGCTGTCAATCTGCTTTATCGTCCCGCTGATACTGCCATAAACATTCTGTGCCAGTCCATCTATGACAATCTGCACCGTATCCCCCTCGTGCATCCTTGCCATATCTGAGGTGGAGACATATGCCTCGATCACCGGCTCGGAATTTTCCGGCGTAATAGTCGCGACAGTCGTAGTAGTCTGCAGAACCATCCCGCTTTTGTAACTGCCAAGGAGATGGAGGACACCGGAAGCAGTAGCTTTCACAGTATATTCCTCCTGGCCACTCTGCAATGCAGAAATCTGGGCGTCGATGGAGGCAATCTGCGTCTCAGCTTCCTCGATTGCACTTTCCGCACTCTGGATAGCAGTGTAATAAATTTCCGTTATGGCACTTTGGTTTGTCTCCAGCTGGGCTTCTATCTGTTCATCTGTATATCCGTAGGATGAATACGTACTGGTATCCAGAGTCTTTTGCTCCACCTGCGCCTTGTATGTCTCGTAGGTGCTGTAGTACAATTCATCATCCAGATTGGACACATCAAAATAGTTCGTATCGTCTTTTATAGACTGTACCAACAGCTCATACTGAGAAACCTGGGTCTCATAAACCTCTCGACTCAGTTCCAGCTGTTCAATCTGTACATCATAGTCGGTCGTTTTGACTGTAAAAAGCGTATCGCCTTCTTCTACGATCATACCTTCGGCCATGTCACATTCGTCAATTTCTCCGGTATAGGAACACATGACATAATTGCTTTCTTCGCTTGTCACCGTCCCCTGTGCCTCAATCGTATAAACTTTTGGTGTACGGATACTCCAAACCAGTGTAGCACACAAAAAGCCGCCGATGATCCAGATCAGGAAATATCCGAATGCTGGCGGCTCCTTGTCAAACATAATTCGGCTGTCTTTTAATTGATCTAATGTCTTAACCTGTCTGCTCATCCTGTCTTAATTATGACTCCCTGCTCCTTGGGATAAACACATCTGCAATCATCGATTCGTCATCTTCATTTTGATCCACAAAGATTGTATAGCTTTCCTTCTCCAACTCAATATCATTCTCAAAAGCTTCCAATTGAATCTTACTATAAGCAAAATGTAACGAATCTTCCGGTCCATGATAGCGACAGTACAAAGCATTCGGCACACGAACCAAAGAATCCATTACATATGGATTTGTGACCTCATGGATATAATGATTACACTGTAACATCAAAACAATATATGCATTCAAATCCCCCGCATCCGTCAAATCTGCCTTCGCATATTGAATCAACGGTCCAATTTGAATAGCCCCTTTTGCCTTTATATAGGTTTGCATTTGCTCGATGATAATATCATATTCCAAAGCATCTTGTTTCAAAGGGATTTTGAATTTCAAAACATTGGTGAGTTTTAACGTTTTATTTTCGCTGTAATGTAGTTTTTTCGTCATGCCATTCATTCATAAAAATAAATAAAAATTAAATTCAACTGCTTAAAAAAATATGGGTAAATATCGCTTATTTACGTAAGCTGTCGTTGACTCGCTTTCATGTATGTCAACCGGTTGTAATTTTTTATGTTACTGTTTTTGTCTAAGCCTCCAAGGCTGCCCTGGCTGTCGGATGTAAACTCATATTATAATCATCTCGCGCTCAATCATACACCTGATCCAATATTCTCCAATCCGGTTTTCCCGCCTAAGAACATCAAATAATTTATATACGTGATAATAGCGAAAGAACCAGTCCTAGGACTTCAAAAACAACAACCATAGCTATTAATACTATTTCCTTTTTCCTGTTCCTGCTGGTTTTTTTAATGCATAGTGTAACATTATAAGTGCAAATACTACCCCCACTAAAAACGAAATATTGGCAAGCCAAGTCAAAAGCATTTTATTTACCTCCTTGTTAAATTTCCTTTGTTAATTTACACTGTTCCATATCCTTTTGACCATTTTTTTGTAGTAGAATTCCAACCAACATGACATCCTCCCTTACTGGCTGCATTAGAGAAAAAACTACTAGTCAAACTTAGTGAAAAGGTTCCTACTGTACACACTGCCACTCCCGTAGCAGTAACAACATTAATTCCTGGGATTGCTGATAAAACTGACAAAATTACTGATCCAGCCGCAAAAACAGTTGAACCCTTACTTAAATTTGATGCTATTTTGCTACATTTTGATGCAGAAAAATTAACCCCATAATATTTTCCGCCTTCCAGATACGTCATCTCTTCCTCGCTCATCAACACATAACTGCTCGGCATTACCAATGCCCCATCATAACACATTTCCATTTCCGTTCCTCCTTGATTATTTGTTTTTGCTCGTCGACCATAGTCAATTCACATTTTTATGTAAAAATATTTACACTCACAATAAAACGCAAACACTACTGATACACCATTGCATCATCGTCTTCCAAGGCATGATCCACCGGATTTTCATCATCCTCCCGCTGCTCACCTGTAATGACAAAATTCCCCTGCTGCATCCCCCACAGCCTGTAATACTGTCCCTTCATCGCCAGGAGTTCCTCATGCGTCCCCTGTTCCACAATCGTACCTTCCTCCATGACAATGATCCGGTCACAATGTTTCACTGTCGCCAGCCGATGTGCAATAATCAGCATTGTCTTGGATCGGAACTTGTTATATATCATATCAAAGATGATGTTCTCCGTAGCGAAATCCAGGTTGCTGGTACTCTCATCCAGGATGTAGAACTGCGTTTCTTTTAAAAATGCGCGGGCAAGCGCGATCCTCTGTTTTTCGCCTCCCGACAGCCCGTTTCCTGCCTCCTCCAGGTAAGTGAAATACTGCATCGGCAATTTTTTTATAAACTCATGGGCCCCTGCCTTTTTGGCAGCCTCTTTCACCTCGTCAAGTGTTGCGTTCTGGCGCGTGACACGGATGTTGTCATAAATGCTTTTGGAAAACAGTTCTATATTCTGCGGCACATAGGAGACTGCCCGTCGGAGGCATGGGTTTTTATATTCCCGGATATTTGTCCCGTTCATCCGGATCACCCCGTCCTCCGGCTCATAATATTTGAGCAGCAGCTTCGCCACCGTGGATTTCCCGCTGCCGCTGGCTCCTACCAGCGCCACCTTTTCTCCCCTGTGGATTGTAAAGCTCACATGGGAAAGTGCAGGCTTCCGATTCCCGTAGCGAAATGTCACATCGGACAATTCGATATCACCATCCACTTCCTCAATATCACGGAATATCTTCTCCGCCGCATCCGGATCCAGGATGGACGGCATATCGCTTTCTTCCAGCGCGTCGATCTCCTGCTCCCGCTCATAATCCAGGATCTCTGAGAGTCTTTTCATGGAGATGTTCGCTTCCTGGATAGAGAGTTGCAACCCTACAAGATCACTGATGGGATCCATAAAATACGCGGCGAGTGTCATAAACGCCATGTAGCTTCCCAATGTCAGGTCACTGTTGATCACCTGCGTGATGCCGACATACAGGAGTACCAGATTCCCGACACCGGAGATGATGCTGGAGATCGTGCCCTGCACATTGGATAACATACTTTCTCTGTAGCCAATGCGCAGGGATTTTATGTACTCCCTCTCGATAGATTCCAGTTCCTCATCCTCATTGGCGTTGCCCTTAATCGTCTCAACTGCGCGAAGCCCCTCGATAATCTCCGAATTCAGGATGGATGCCTGCTGCATCTGTTCCTCATTGATCTTCTTATACGGCTGTTTATATACAAACACCAGCACGATACTGACCGCCGTCATCAGCAGAATGATCGCAAACAGCTTCACATTCATCTGAAAAAGGATTACTCCGGTGATGGATACCATCGATATATCCATGACCAGAGAAAGCGCGATACTGGTAAAAATATCCTTGATTGTAAATGCGTCCGAAAACCGGGTCGTGATATCGCCGGTCTTCCTCGTCGCAAAAAACTTCATCGGTAGTTTGTATATATGCTCAAAATAACCCAGCATCAGCGGGATATCTATCTTGATTGACAAGTGCAGGAGAATCCACTGCCGGATAAAACTGACAAGCGTTGATGTGACAGTCACACCCAGGAACACTAACAGCAT
>JAJQCB010000072.1 GCA_021203005.1 Clostridiales bacterium
CGGATTCAATCGCTATGGATTTTTTAGGTGTTCAACTTCATTTTACAATCGACCAGAAAATTTTGTTGTATTACAGTTTCATAAAGGTATTTTCAAGGACTTTCATCATTTCAGCACGATCCGTGATCTTGTGCGGCCCCACATTCAAATCTACCAGACCCAGTGTGGGTTTATACCAGGTTCCCAGGATCAGGCCGACCCTGTCGTCTCCTTCCAGATATGTTGCCAGCTCTTTATAATAGGCAACCGGATCTACAGGGGTCTGCTCTCCCAGGATCAGCGTGATACCGTTTTCACGAAGCAGTTTTCTCATCTCCGGGAAATGCGGAAAATCTCCGACAAGATTGTTCTGAATGCATTTCAACCCTTTGATTTTCGCTATGCTATTCAACAGATGGTTGGCTTTCCCGCAAAAATGCAAACCGCCGCCGCCAAAAGCTTCACACAGTCTCGTATTGTAAGGGACGACAAATTCTTCATACAACGGCACGGACATCATGACCGCGTCGTCTTCTCCCCAGAAAATACCGCCGCAACCCTCAGGCTGATAAAATCCGAGGCATGTGTGATATTCACTGTTTACCGGCATACCCGTATGCCTCTTCTACAACATCGCCCAATCGATAATAAGGTCAGTCAGATAATCCATCAGTTGATGGACAAGCTCAGGCTCTTCATACATCCACACCATCAGAGGGGCGATACCGGCCAGCAGGAATGCCGTACTGAGCGGCCCCTGCAGATAATGCGGACCAACGATCATGTCTGTATGAGCTTTGGCATAATCAATCATTTCCAATGCCATCGGGCCCAGACCATCTTTTGTCCAGTCCGGCTTTATTTTTATCAACTCAAGAATGTCTTCTGGTTCATTCAGAAGATAGCCTTTTGATCCATCTACTGTCGGGTCTTCAACATTGGTAAAGCGGATTTTTGAGCCAAGCACGGATGGAATTACGCAGTTTGAAAGGAACGGCCGGAAGCCGGGAACCCAGTCATCGTCTACATTTTCCAGATGCCACATACATTTGTCCATCTGATCTTCGAACTGGACCTGCGCGCTTTCATAATAATTGTCAGCTACTGCTCCGATTGCGCCATAATACCCTTCCGGAACAGAAAGAATATAGTGTGGACAGTCGCCGGTATTTTTAAAGTTATAGGCATCTTTCCATTTCTGCTCAACTCTGTCCAGCCGTTCCTGATACTTGGGATAATCCTTTTTCCAATAATATTTTTCCATGAGATTGCTCCTTTCAATTTATGATAGATACTTTGGTTTTCTCAGCTCGATTCATGACGTAGACTGACAATATGGCTGCGGCGATCAGAACTACGGCGCCGACCCACAGGTTTGTCAAAAAGCTTCCGGACAAGGCACCGAGAACAGCCGATAAAATGAACGGTGTTACAAACCCGCCGATTCCGGGAACCGCACTGTAGATTCCGATTGCTGTCTCCGATTGAGGAATGGATGAAGCGATAGTCGACAGGCCATATACATTTGCTACAGCCACAGCGACTCAACTCAAAAATTCTACTGCGCACACGACACCGAAATTCGGAACATATATTAATATGATAAAAATCAAGGCGTGGACGATGCAGCAGGCGGCGGTCGTATATGTCTTCAATCGGGTGACGACTGCGCTTGCGATAAATCCACCCAGAAATGCGCCGAGACTGGCAAGCGTTCCGGCTGTTCCGGCCTCCACTGAAGTCCCCAGCTGAAACTCTGTGATAATGTAGCTGGAAATGTTCAGGGTCAAAGCGTATGATCCGATCCAGAACGCAAAATATACGATAAAGATCAAAGCCAGCGTAACAACGGAACCTCCCTCTTTTCTGGGAAGATCGGTCGTATGTGTTGTTTCGGCAGTTGCTCCGGCCTTCATGGGCGGGAGAGCGATCAGACAATAGATCAGAATAGGAACGAGGATCAGATATGCGTAATACGCTCTGACCCAGTATCCATCCTGTGCCAGAATACCGCTCACGAAAATCAGGATCATGATTCCGCCATACATGACCGCGTAGTTGATGCCGAGATGCTTTGAAGCGTGGTCAGGATCTTCATATTCCGTAATGGCAGAGCTGGAAGCAGTGTAGATAAGAGCGTATACCATACCACTAAGTATAGCTCCTCCTAATGCCATGGAAAACACAGTTCCACCGGAACAGACAATGATAATTGCCGAGAGGAGTTGGAGTGCGACTCCTCCCACGAGTACCGTTTTCTTACTCACTTTTGTAAGAATCAGCCCCATCAGAAAGCTCATCACTACGGAAGCAAGTGCCGGAAGAGTGACAATCAATGATACTGTGGTCTGCGGCAAATCCGGAAAGGACGGATAGATATATGCCAGCAGCGTTGATGGCATGTTGTAAAAATTCATACAAAAAGAGCAGGCAAAATTGCAGCCAATGTTTTTTGCTCATAAACACCTCCTGTTTATTATTTTGATAATCTGGCCAGATTCATGATTCTCAGAGACACCGGTTTCTCTTCTTATAAATTATAATGCTGGAGAGGTATCTGGGTACAGTTCATTATTCTTACTTTTTAATTAAGCGAAACTTCACAGAGTTTTTATGGCATGAAAATATTGCGGACAGTCATGACAGCATTGTCCGTAGTAAGATGAAAAAGTGGTATTCTTACAGATCCCAGGCGGCGAACAGAGCGTCACGGGTCGCTTGGAAGACTTTTCCACCCGATGTGCCACAATCACCTATGGAAATCAGGTTCGTAAGCTTTCCTTCCAGCTGTGATTCCAGAGTCCTGTCAGGACGTACGCCGAGAGAGAGCACGATGATATCAGCCGGATCCGTAACAGTTTCTCCCGTGAGAATGTTTTCCAGAGCGACTCCGGCATCAGTCACATGAATCAGTTTGTGTGAAGGATAGAATTCCACCCCATTCTGACTCAGATAATCCATGACAACACCACGCACAGTGAAAATGGCGCCCTTTGCGATTTCATCCAGCAGATCGTACATGACAATCCGATTGCCTCCGGACAGAAGGACTTCAGCTGTTTCAAGGCCGGTCATGCCGGAACCGATGATGGCAATTCGTTTGTTTTTAAACGAAATATCATTACGCAGAATATCATGAGCAAGATATACATTACTGCGATCCAGTCCCGGGATTCCGGGTTTTACAGGGGAAGCGCCTGTGGCAAGGACAACGGCGTAGGGCTGCATGTTCAGAATTTCCTCCGCAGTACATTCGTGCTCCAGATTGATTTCAGTACCGGTTTCAGTCAGTTCATGAATCATTCCCTGTAAAGCCCACGTGATCTTGTCCTTTCCTTTCCCTTTACTGGCAAGGACGAGAGAACCGCCCAGAATCGGGTTTTTATCAAATAATCGAACACGGAAGCCTCTTCTGGCTAAGATGATACCTGCCTCTATACCGGCGGGGCCACCGCCGATGACGAGGACAAGTTTTCCATCTCCATCCTTTTTCAGAGTGTCTTCGTTGTAGAGATATTCTCTCCCAGTCAGCGGATTCATAGCACAAACCAGGGCAGTTTCACTGTTTACAGAATCCAGGCAGGTCATGCATCCAATGCAACCGCGGATGCAATCTGCTCTGCCGGTGAATGCCTTATCCGGGAACTGTGGGTCTGCAAGGAGCGCACGTCCGAGCCCGATGAAATCGCAGATTCCATCTTCCAGAATCCTTTCAGCGGTTTCCGCACGCTTAATGTTATTTACAGAGATGACAGGAATGTGGAGATGTTCTTTGATAGGTTTAACGAAATAAGAGCGACATCCCTCATCATAAAAGGCAGGTTCCATTGTACGATCGATATTAGCCATATTGGAATAGGTGAGACTTAAAGCGTCTATACCGAGACTTTCCAGATATACGGCGATTTCTGTTCCCTCTTCCACAGTCAGACCGTCGGGCAGTGCGTCGGTTCCGTTGATTCGGACAGACAGGATGCAATTTTTCGGTTTGACTGACTGAATCCCACGTATAATCTCTGTAATAAAGCGCATTCGATTTTCAAAATTTCCGCCATACTCGTCCGTTCGCTGGTTCCTTCTCGGATCAGCGAATTGTCCGAGCAGATGGCTGTGCCCACCGTGGAGTTCGATGCCGTCTGCACCCAGTTCATAGCATAGTTTCGCTCCTGCAATATATTTATCGACCAGCTGATGGATTTCCGCTTTCGTCAGTTCACGCGGCATTTCAGAACCGGGGAAAGGATCCTGAATGGGGCTGGGGGCTACAGGAGCCTGACCCTGATTGGAGGCGGCAGCTGCGTTTCTTCCCATGTGCTCGAACTGGAACATGATTTTTGCGTCATATTTATGAGCGGCGTTTATCAGTGCCTGAATTCCCGGTCGCGTGGTGGGAGCCAGAATGTGAAGCTGACGCACTTCATTTCGCCCACACAGATCGGTATCTACGGTCATTCCCCCGGTGACGATCATCGCAGCTCCGCCCCTGGCGCGTTCTTCTATATATCGGATATGACGCGGCAAAACCTGATCATCCCGATCATAATTGACGCTCATGGGGGACATGATGATATGATTTTTGAGTTCAAGATTGCCCAGTTTTCCGGGCGCTGAAAGTAATGGAAACTGATTCATGGAAAAACCTCCTGCTCTTGTGAATTCTAATGCTCGACTGTTATAGTGAACGACTTTAGATGGTTCACTATAACTCTAGCAATCGGCGCTTTTCCTGTCAATTTAGTCGTTTTTAATAGAAGGATAAGAAATAGTTAATTTATTTTTGAGCTGATTTTACAGAAAAGCCACGGACAGTGTTGATCTGTCAGTGGCAGGAAAAT
>JAJQCB010000176.1 GCA_021203005.1 Clostridiales bacterium
CTAAATACCGGGGCTGCAAGTTTTGATAGTGTCCACACTTATGGGTACAGTATAATATTTTGCGGACAGAAATTGCATGTTTGAGAAAATCATCCATACTGCACGGTCACATATACGGACCAAAATTCCCCTAATGGCTAAATCGTCCGTACCAATCCCCCCTCTATACGGACCAATTTCCCGCAAATGCCGTTTTCGTCCGTACGGCTCTCGACAGTTTACGGACTGATTCGCCACTAATACTGTTTTCGTCCGTACGTCCCTCGACCATTTACGGACTGATTCATCGCATAAACATATTTCGTCCGTACCACTTACAGAAAGGAAAAGCCATGATAAAACTAAAAGAATTACTGGAAAAAATCAGCGAAACCGAGAATCTCACCCTCACCGGTATCCACAGCCCCGATCGCATGATAAACCGTGTGGAATTTCTGACCACAGACACGGTTCCGGATGCCGAAACACTCTACCTCGCCGCCGGCAGAAACACCCTGAAAAACCGCCACCTGCAGGAACGGATTCTGGAGTTGAAAGAACCCTGCCTCATTCTGACAGACAGGGAGCAGGAGCTTCCGTTCCCCCTGCTTCTGGCGCGGGAAATCCGGGATGCCGACCAGCTTTTTTCCACTATTCTGAAACGCCTGCGCTTTGAAGAACAGATACAATTTGAGACGAATGAGCTTTATCATCTGCTCTACGCCGGGAAAGGGTTAGAAGACATTGTGCTCTGTGCGCAAAAACTGCTCGGACGCCCGATTTCCGTCCTCGACGCCGGCTATACCATGCTGGCCGTCTCCCCAATGATGCGGAATCTTCCATTCGGTGTGGAGAGCAATGATGCCGGCGATTTTCTTAGTGAGCAGGAGGTGGACAGCCTCCGCCGCCTGCAAATTGAACAGCAGATTTACCAGCACACGCACGCCTTTTTTATTCAGACGGAGGACCACCCGGATACCAACTGGATCTTCTGCGCCATCCGCATCCAGCATGTCATGTCCGGCTATGTCGCCGTCTGTCTGCCGGACAAAACGGAAGCCACCGAACACGAGCTGCGGCTCACCTCTGTCATCTCCGATATCTGTGCTGTGGAGATGCAGAAACACGACTTTTTCGCCCATCAGACCGGACTCCAGTATGAGACCTTCCTCACAGATCTGATCGAAGGGCGTTTCACCAGCCTGCCGATGATCGAGTCCCGCTTCAAAGTTCTGAACCGCCACCTGGGGAAATTCTTCTGTCTCGCCATCCTCTACTCCAATGAACCGCACAACAGCGAGCTATTTAATGAGCGGCAGATGGCCTCCCTCCGGAACACCTATTCCGGCAGTATGTCTGTAGTTTACCATAATAATATCGTGCTCCTGCTGAACCAGGATACCCCGGTCCTGCTTCGTCCCGACCTGGTCCGTCCGCTGGCTCAGTTTGCCCTGCAGAACCACTTAAAGGTCTGCTTAAGCCAGCCCTTTGCCGATATCCTGAAAATTAACATTTTCTATGAGCAGGCACAGCACACACTGGAGCTTTCCGACTTAAACAGCCCGGACCAGTTAATCTATTTCAGCACGGAAGCTCTGCCCTTTTACCTCTTCTCCAAATGCAGTTATGACGAACTGGAGACCGGCATCCATCACCATATTTTCCAGCTCCAGGACTATGACCGGGAATATCACACCGAATTTGTCGCCACACTCCGCGCTTTTCTGTCACACAACCGGAATATGACGCAGACCGCAGAGTACCTCCACATCCACCGCAGCACGCTTTTTTACCGCATGAAAAAAATGGAGGAACTGCTGGAGGTAAGTCTGTCTGACTCCCACCTGCTGTTCCTCTATGAATTGTCGCTGCAGATCTGGGATTATCTGAGCCGGTAGCATGCCCGGAGCGTTGACGATGTCTCAGTTTCTTTATATTAAACCAAACCCCCATGCCCGCTCGCTTGGCACCACCATAAATGAAACCGTGCAAGCTATTGGGTGTTGAGTATCTGACCGATATTACCTATACTGATAATAACGGCAAAGATCGATTTAATTTTGGGCCTGTAGCCCGTAAACCAAACTGATTTTAGGTTCTCTCATTTGCACCACCATCTGTCCAGCCGATCACGGCAAAAGGACGTATAGTAAAATGACAACAGACAGGGAACCGTGCCGTAAATTCATCCTTTGGAGGTGCCAGTATGGATAAGATTTACGACAAATGTTGTGGTATTGACGTGCACAAAAAACTCATCGTCGCCTGTTTCAAAAAAGGCAACAAGCAGGAAATACGAGAGTTTGGTGCAACAACCAGAGAGCTTCTTGAATTAGCAGACTGGCTTAAGAACGGCGGCTGTGAAATGGTCGCCATGGAAAGCACAGCTTCTTATTGGAAGCCTCTGTACAACATCCTTGAATCTTCTGACCTGAAAGCCATGGTGGTGAATGCCCGCCATATGAAAGCTGTTCCCGGCAGGAAGACGGATGTGAAGGATGCTGAGTGGATTGCTGATCTCCTTCAGCACGGCCTGCTTCAGGCAAGCTATATTCCAGACAAAGACCAGCGGGAACTCAGGGAACTGGTTCGCTATCGCAAAAGCCTTGTCGGGGAACGCGGCAGAGAACTCAACCGACTCCAAAAAATGCTGGAAGGGGCTAGTATCAAACTGTCCGGCACCATATCGGATATCAATGGCAAGAGTGCACGCTGTATCCTGGAGTATCTGCTTACCGGGAAATCGATTGACAGTGCAAAATACGATGAGATGTATGAGCAGAAAGTCATTGCCCATAATCTCAAAGCCAGCAAGGAGCAGATCATCGACGACCTGAACGGCGTCATGTCACCGTTGCAGCGCCGGATGATGAGGGAACTTCTGGAACATCTGGATGAACTCAATGTCCACATTAAACATCTGGATGATGAGATCGACAACTTCATGAAGCCGGAAGAAAAGAAAGCATCAGAAGCAATACAGGATGTTACAGGAATAGCCAATACCAGCGCACAGGCTATCATTTCTGTCATCGGGACAGATATGAGCCGGTTTCCGGATGACGCACATATTTCCTCATGGGCAGGATTATGTCCGGGTGATAACGAAAGCGCAAAAAAGCGAAAGTCCGGAAAGACTCGGAAAGGAAATGCTCTCCTGCGGACAACACTGATAACCTGTGCTCATGCTGCTGTTAAGAACAAGAAATCTTATTTTTATGCACAGTTTATGAGAATCAGTGCACACCGCGGCAAAAAGCGAGCCTATGTGGCCGTTGCCCATTCCATGCTGATAGCAATATATCACATCCTCAAGGATGGTGTGGTTTTCAAGGATCTGGGTGCTGATTATTATAATCAGTTCAATAAGGAACGCAAAATAAATGCGTACCTTAAAAAGTTAAAAGCGCTTGGTTATGAATTGCCTGCTGTTGCCGCATAAGCATTTCAACTGAGCTTAGATTGTTACTCAAAAAGTTTGCCAGGAGCAGTCTGCGCTTTTTTGGCTACCCTATAGTTAATGTTTCATAGTAAATCATTCTGACCGCACCCATGATTCGGTCACTGGCAGGTTCTGTTCCCTATCCTGTTGTCACGGCAATCAACCAGTCTATAAGGTTGATGGACTTGATCCCATCATAAGATGAATCCATTCCGGTATTCATCGAAAGAACTATTTTTTCATAGTTATCATTAATTTTTTGTAATGGTGCAAGTTCTCTGCTGCGAACCTCATCACTGGTCATCGACTCTGTTACCTGAATGTATATCTTTTCTTCCGAATTTGTGGCGATAAAGTCAACTTCTGAATTATCCACCTTGCCGACAGAAACATCATAGCCTCTGCGAAGCAGTTCAAAAAACACTACATTTTCCAGAGCATGACCACTGTCGCGATTTCTGAAGCCCAGCAGGTAGTTCCTCAGCCCAATATCGACAATATAATATTTGCCAAGGGTACGCAGGTATTCTTTTCCTTTGATGTCAAATCTCTTAATATCATAGAAGAAATATGCTTCAAGCAATGCATTGACATATGCCTGCACCGTATGGGCACTTGGCTTACCTTTACGTTTTCCATCTTCCAACAGTCCCTCATTTACAAGAGTATTTCCTATAGAGGAAATCGAAATATTACTGCCGATATTGTCGGCAAGGAACATTACAATTTTCCTTAGAAGAACAGGATCTGTAATTCTTTTCTGACCTCTGCGGTTTTCACGTTCCAATATATCTCTCATAATTACGGTTGAGTAAATACCTTCCAGTAAGACCAGTGCCTTTTCCTGATCCAAACCGATATCGGCAATACCCGGCATTCCTCCGAAACGCATATAGGCATCGAAAACATCTTTGATTTCATAAAGCTCTCCGTTTTTGTCAAATGCCTGTTTACGATTGCCCCCCAGGGCACTCCTGGTTTCCCTGATTTCAAAATCATGGAAATACAAAAACTCCTTGAAAGACAATGGCAGCATCTTTATTTCTACATATCTGCCGGACAGATAGGTAGCATACTCGGATGAAAGCATATAAGCATTGGAACCCGTAACATAGATATCGCAGTTAAAATCAACACGGAATGAATTAATGGCATCTTCCCAGCCTGGAACACGCTGCACTTCATCAAAGAACAGATACATCCTTTTAGTGGAAACAACACGCTCCTTCACATATCCATAGAACGCATCACTGCTCATATTTTTGAACGCGTATGATTCAAAGTTCATCTCAACAATCTGGTCATCTACGATTCCGCTTTCTTTCAAATGTACAACCATTAGTTTCAGAAGACTGGACTTGCCACATCTGCGGATTCCGGTAACCACCTTGACAGGCTCGGTATCCTGAAAGGCTATCATTTTATTCAGGTACAGATCTCTTTTTTTAAGTTCATGAGTATCAATCATCTGCTATTCCTCCTTGAAATAAGAGTATAGCACAAACTTATGTAAAATCCAAGTTTTTGCACTGAAGTGCACAAACTTTTGTATAATTCAAGTTTTTGCACTTGTGATTTTTCTTATTTCAGATTTAAGAATTTCCTTTAAAAAGCGGTAAATATTTTCAAACCATTCCCCGCTTCATTACAATAATTCTATAAAAGGAGTTTCACCCTGCTCTAATAACTCCATCCAAAAGAGATGACAAATCATAACAAAAATGTCATCAACCGATAATCAGATACATGCATTCATAATCAGATCAGGAGGGTCAAAATGAAAAAGGGAAAAAGACACTTTATTGCAATAGTTCTCACAGCACCATTCATTCTCAACTGTCTGATTGGCTGCGGCTCTGCAACTGCCACCCCAGAATCCACTACGGAAGAAGAGACCGTATCAGTCGACCAGGAATACTGGTTTGACCTTGACACTTACCGTAGCAGCTTAAGCGATAACCGCATTGCGATGTCAGAATACCGGGAGCAGTACGAAGCTGACGCTGCATCACTTCGTGCAGAAGAATACGTCAATCTGGATTTTTCCGATTGCAAATTCGAACCTTTTCCCGAAGGAGAAGAATTGTCGGTGATGGCCATCACAATCCCGGAAATCACAACCGGGGAAGCCTGGGAAATGATTGAAAACTGGCTGGACTATGCCGGTCAGGAAGAGGAAGTGGATTTAAAAACAGATGTCATCGTAGTATCGGAACGGCCGGGAACCCTCGGCACGGATGAAAATGCAGAATACTATCCCTTTTATGACAACCTCTCTTCTCTCGAAACGCTGCAATACGGAGAAGGAGCATTTCTCAGCACAGATACGGCTTATATAAGCCTTGTCGACGGCGGACTCAATGCCATGAGCACCGGAAAAATATCCTCTTATCTGAATAACGGCACCACTGCATCCGCAGACTGTTTCGGCGACAATACGGCTGGCGTGGTCACAAGCAGCGCGTTAAATGAACTGGAGGCAGAATCCTATCCTCTTCCGGGCGGTTCGCTTTCCATCCGGGAAGGCGCAGACCTGGTGAATACATTCTATGAGAGCGGCATCCTGTTCCCGGCCTTTGCAGACGGCATATCAAACACCATCCGCACAGTAAATGTATTCCGCCTCGGAAATGACGTGTATGGATATGACTATCAGGTCTCGCGGACATACAAGGGAGTTCCCTTTGTGTGGAATGCCCGGAACATGAACTATTTTTACAGAGGATCCTGGTTTGTCGAGACTGATGATGCACATGCGTACGTCATCGACAGCACCGGCATCGCCGCCAGCTACAGCAACTATATCGGATCCAATGAGGTAACTGCCCTGCTCACGGAAACCGACTTGATCTCCCTGACTGAGATTGCTGCACAATTAAGTCAGAAACTCGCACTTCAGGCAAGCGCAGTGATAAAAAATACTGAGCTTGTCTACGTCCGAATTGATGAGCCTGATGCGGACCACGAGGTAAAATATGTCCTCCCCTGCTGGCATTTCTCCGGCCAGAGCATGCGCAGCGATGAGGAAATTGAAATTTTTGCGGACGCCCTGACCGGAACGTTGGTCAGTTGTTACGGAGTCCACGACTAATACACAAAGTTATATCATACATCCGGCGGCAAAGCACGCTGACGCACTTTGTCCGATTTACACAACTATTTAAGGAGAAATCCACCCATGTTTTCCTGTATCAAAGCAGAATTGAAAAAATTGTTCTCCGCTCCCAACATACTGTTGACCGCCTCCGGCATCCTCGTTCTCCTCCTGTCCGCAACAGGGACGACAGCGGATGACGGCTCTGAGATAAGCATCTTCTCCATGATGGTAAGCGGCACCCAATCGGGCTATCGGGAAAGCATCGAGGGAAGTGCTCTCTGGCTCTGGAGGCAGGGAACCGGTTCCTGGCTTGCAATCTTTCTGCCCCTGCTTCTCAGCTTCGGTTATATTACGCTGCTCTCCTCCGAACGTCAGAACGGACAGCTGCGCTTTCTGCTGATCCGCTCGGGAAACCGCCGCTACTGCGTCTCAAAAGTCATCAGCAACGCAATCTTCGGCGGTGTCCTCTTTCTGCTCACCTACTGCCTGTTCGGGCTGCTGATGGCAGCAGCATTCCCGTCCTTTTCCTCTTTCCCGGCGGAGGAGCAGAATTTTTACCTGGATTGGACTTTTGGAGAATCCGTTCCTCTGTATATCATAAAACGCATGGCAGGGGCTTTTTTATACGGGGTATCCGGAAGCGCCTTCGGCATAGGCGTCTCCATCCTTTTCCGGGATAAATATATGCTGATCTGCCTGCCCTTCCTGCTGAATTATTCCCTGCGGCAGGTATTGCTAAAACTGGAGACGGATGCCTGTACTGCCGGAGCAGAATCCACGCCGTTTTATGAAGCGCTGTTCCCCGACAATCTTCTGAATGTGGCGGCAAACCCATACTGGTTCCTTACACTGCTGCTGACAGTTCTGATTTTTGCCGGTCTGACCGCACTCTTTTGCCGGATGACTTTGCGAAAAGTATTTACATCATAAGAAAATGTTGCCCGCATCATCCGCTACACACAAACTATTTTTGAAAAAACGAAGTTTTGTTTCAGGGAATATCTGCGGTGCTCTCGCTTTTCATTACCACAATAATAATGGAAACTAAATCAGTAGTAGGAGAAACAGCTCATGACAGAATTACGGAACGCTAAGGAAATTGCTGCTTGTATAAATCCTAATACCTGCCCGCCAGGCACCACTATAAATAAAATAGGGAAAACACCACACGGTCTTCAGACCATCCGGAAAATATCTGCTGCCGAATTTACACGATGGCTGCGAAGCAGCCGCCTAATTATCCTCGGCGTGATGCTGGTCTTCATCCATATGCAGGTGATCCGGCCGCTATGCGACTGTGCCGCACGCATGGGAGAACCGGTTGCCATCCAGGAAGCGTTCGTCGCACTGGGCAATTCCGGGCAGATTGTACTGATCATACCTCTGCTTTTTCTGGTTCTGACCGCAGATTTTCCGCAGAAAAGCGGCATCGACCTGTTCTATCAGATTCGCTGCCCGAAGAAAACCTGGATTCTGGGTCAGACTCTGTTCGCTGCTCTTGCTGCTTTCTTTCTGGTCGCATTTCTCTTTCTGTCATCGGGAATTATGATTCTGGGAAATGCCACCTGGCAAACAGATTTCAGCCACGCCGTCACACATTATCTTTCGGTTTATCCGGACCGGACGGCGGATTATGTCGTACAGCTCCTGCCTGCAAACTTGTACCAGCAGATGACACTCCCGGAAGCTGTATTCTACACGGCAACTCTGATGTGGTTTTATTTTCTGCTGCTTGCTCTCATACTGTTACTGTCTACCCTTTACAGCAGAAAATATGCGGGCATCCTGGCGGACGCTTTCCTGATTATTCTCGGCGCCGTCACATCCGCTGCGGATACAGACACAAAGTGGCTGTTTCCCATGGCACACACGATTTCCTGGATTCACTATACAGAATACTTCCGGGAACAAATTTTTCCCATAAAAGCATCTTATCTGTACCTAATGCTGTGTTGTGCAGGGCTGTTCGCCTGCTGTCTGGCCGCTGCCGGGCAATACCAGGCAGGAAAGGAGACTTAAATGATAGCGGTAAACAATGTTTCACTCACACTGAACAGAAAACAGATTCTGAGAAATATCTCCCTACGAATGGAAAGCGGAAAAATCTACGGTCTCACAGGCAACAACGGCTGCGGAAAAACAATGCTGATGAAATGTATCTGCGGATTCGTAAAGCCCACGTCAGGAGAGATTTTTTCTGGTGGGAGACGAATCGGCAAAGACACGGATTACCTGCCGGACGCCGGAATCATCATCGAGACACCGGGATTCATCCCCTATTACAGCGGCTTCAGAAATCTGAAAGTGCTGGCGGACATCCGGAACCAGATTAGCCGGGACGAGATCCGGGTCGCGATGGAGCAGACCGGTCTGGATCCAGATCTGAAACTTCCCGTAAAAAAGTATAGTCTGGGCATGCGGCAGCGTCTGGGTCTCGCACAGGCCATCATGGAAAACCCATCAGTTCTGATTCTGGATGAGCCTATGAACGGGTTAGACCAACACGGTGTGGAAGAGATACGCAGGCTGCTTCTCTCCCTGAAAGGAAAGGGAAAGCTGCTCCTGATAGCCAGTCACAACGCGGAAGATATCCGTGTCCTCTGTGATGAAGTATATCCGATGGATCGCGGCGTCATTTTGCCTGAAATATAGATTTTTTCCGATTCTTTACAACCAAAACCTTTCTCATTACAATATTTATAATGAATGACAGGTAAGTGAAATGAGCAACATTTTCAAGCCTGGTTCTGAATTACCATAATTAAGGGGAGACACGAGGGATGACCATTGGCGAATTAGAAAACCTGATTCATAACTACGGCCGGGATATCTATAATTTCTGCCTGCGCCTGACCGGGAACCGGCAGGAAGCAGAAGATCTGTATCAGGACACCTTTCTGACCGCCATGGAGCAGATCAGCAGAATCAATACTGCTCACAATCCCAAAAGTTATCTGCTCTCCATCGCACTCCATATCTGGAAAAACCGGACACGGAAAGCAGCCTGGCGGCAACGCATTGCCCCCGCCATGGATATCCCGGAATCCGTTCCGGAGCCCTCTTCCCCGGATTCCTCACCGGAAGAGCTGGCCATCTCCGGCGAGGAACGCGACGCCGTACTGCAGGCCATAGCGGGGCTGGCGGATAAATACCGCCTCCCGGTTATCCTTTATTACGGACAGCAGCTGTCTCTGAAGGAAATAGCCGCTATGCTGTCAATCCCTGTATCAACGGTAAAAAGCCGACTTTACCAGGCACGAAAACTGCTGCAAAAAAACTGGAGGTGTT
This sequence comes from Clostridiales bacterium, assembly GCA_021203005.1. Classification (GTDB taxonomy): domain Bacteria; phylum Bacillota; class Clostridia; order Lachnospirales; family Lachnospiraceae; genus Eubacterium_I. Next base: position 9,807 of record JAJQCB010000176.1, read on the forward strand.
TTTCCATGAAACATGACATCGATCGCCTGCTGACCGCAGCCCTGGCTCCGGAAGAAACGCCGGACTCTGATCTGAATCAGGAAATCCTGAAAAAAGCCCGGGAAAACCCGAACACCGGAGAAAACAGGTTCCGCTTTGCCAATCATCCGACATTTGCAAAAACCACCTTCCGCTCTGTCACTCGTCCGGCGTTTGCAAAAACCTCCTTCCGTTCTGTCACTCGTCCGGTATTTGCAAAAAACTCCTTCTGCTCTGCCGCTGCAATGTGCGCCGTAATCCTCCTTCTGGCGGTCGGAGGAATCACCTCCGTCGCGGCTATCCGTCACTACCTTTCTCTCTCAGATGCTGCAGAGGAGTTCGACATCAGTGACATCTTTGAGAACGAAGACGCCGTCGCCATCGACGAAATACAGACCTGCGGCGACTATACCGTTTCTCTTCTCGGCATGGTATCCGGGAAAGAACTGACGGATTATATCGATGTGCCGACAGACAACAGCTACATCATTGTAGCCATCGAACATAATGCAAACTACGAAAACGGCTCCAACGTCGCAAACTGGGAAAATGACATCGTCGTCTCCCCCTATATTCGCGGCTATGATCCCCTGACTTACAACTATTTCGCCCTGGGCGGAAGTTCCTCCTGCTTTATGAAAGATGGGGTAATGTACGAAGCAGTCGAAACCGCAAATCTGGAATGCTTTGCCGACACCGGGGTATATCTCGGCGTAACACAGTACCGCTATACAGAGCGGGTACAGGCATTCCTCTTCGACGACGAGACCGGCGAAATCACACAGAATCCAGACTATGACGGGCTCAATGCGCTCTTTGAACTTCCGTTAGACGAATCAAAAGCAGATCTGGAGAAGGCAGATGCCATCATACAATGGGCAGAAAACCAGACGGCAGAAACCTACGCCGAAGTCTATCTTTCCGACATAGAAAACAAAGAGATAAAAATGATGCTGGCCTATCTGGAAACCTGGTCCATGACACAGGAATATCTGGAAGAACATGCCGCTCTGCTGCAGCAAAAAACGCTCACACCGGATGCAAACCACATCATCCACTTTTCCTATGAAGCAGACGGAGAAGAACATTGCATAGACCGTGAGGTCCGCTCCCTCACCCAGGCAGCCTATACAAACGGCATCACAGATTTATTTGAAGTGTTGGATTATGAATATGACGAAGTGCAGGAATCTGTCCTTATTGAGGCGGTGAGCTACAATGAAGATGGCACCGTCACCATATTAATTTATCATTCTAAATAAGCCTTAGAAATTATCGTGAAATAATATGTACAGATTGTGCTGAATGATGCGCAAAATCGCCAGCATCACTATGAATCAAACAGGTTACCCGATGTTTCCAGGTCTTTATATCCGATTTACACCTAAACAATACAGAAAAAGGCCAGATGTTTCCTATCTGGCCTCCACTCACTGAGATTAGTATATAATTCCAACATTTTTCCTACAGCTCATCCGGCCGCTCTACCTCATAATCGCTCCATTCGGAAATCGTGGATGCGCCGGACAGATCCGCCGTGGTCTCATAGGAATCCACCGTAATCATATACTCGCTGCTTCCCTCTACATAGACAGTTCCATCGCTCCCCTGAATGGTAACGGTCTTCCCGGATTCATCCACGATACTTCCCTCGTTCTGCAGGGAACTCAGAACACTGTCGCCGGTCACAACCCAGGTGGAACCCTCCTCAATATAAAGGTTGCAGTACCCGTCTCCGCCGTCCCCGGCCCAGGTCTCGTCATTCACCACCGCGCCGGTCAGCGTGCTGCCGTCCGTCATATAAAAATCCAGCTGGCTGATGCTGTCCCAGATAATGTCGCCCTCCATCTCCTGGCTGATCGCGGTAAACAGACAGTCGGCTCCGTTGGCACCGTTGGTTCCCCATCCGCGCTCATTGCTGTTTCCGGTGCACTGGAGGAAGAAATCGTTTTCTTCGGCATAGGTGATATCCACATCATACAGAGTGAAGGTGGATTCCGTGTTGGTGGTGTAGAACATTCCGCCGTTTTCCGCCGTCAGGGAACCGCCGGACATCTCAAAAATACTGTTGCCCACCTCGGAATCTCCGGACATGCTCTGATAGAGAATCACATTCCAGGTGCAGTCATTCTGGCTGTCATCCTGCATGCTGCCGGTCAGATCACAATTATACAGGCGCAGGGTATTCAGGCCCTCAATGCAGACCGCCTCGGAAGAGGTGGCAGTCAGTTCCGCATCGTTTACCGCGATATCAGCGGTACAGTAGACCGCCGGTGAACCGGTTCCGTTCGAAGTGTACGTACCGCCGTCCACCACCATGGTACCGCCGCCCCGGTCACTCCGGATTGCAGCCGCGGACTCACCGTTTGTCTCCACCGTCAGATCCCAGGCATACAGTGTGCCGCCGCCCGCCGCGTGGATACCGCCGGAAGTATCCTGCTGCGTTGTAATGGCAGAATCTGCCACATAGACTACGCCGTCGCCGTAAGCAAAAACGCCCGCGCCGCCTGCTGCGTCGGTCTCCACCGTCGTGTCACTGATATATGTCGTTCCCTCTGTGGTCAGAATCGCCGCGCCGACACCGTAAAAGCTGGAATTGTCACCGCCGGTGCTATCGGAGGAATCCCGGCTTACCGTGCTGTCCGTGATTGTCACATTCGCTCCGCCTGTGATCAATGCCGCGTTCTCATCCGTGCCCGTAGAGGTGATAGTCTCTCCATCTACTGTCGTATCTTCACTATACTCATTCACCGCCGTGTAACTGATATCAGAGGCAGAGGCATCCGCGGAGCCGCCCATATCACCGGAGGCATCTGTCTCCGATGACGACTCAGAATAGAGGACAAACACAGCGGTTACGGTACCATCCGAATCGTAAGATACCGCTACGACATCTCCCACAGCAAGATCCGCAAATTCAATTTCTGTCGCACCCGCAGAGCCCATATCACTCATATCACCCATGTCATCAGAGGACATATCTCCCATATCATCGGAGGGCATATCTCCGGAGGGTGCTTCACCGCCTGCACCATCTCCATCTGCATCGCCCGGATCGCCTGCACCATCCGCATCCTCTGACCCAGACTCATCCGCACTGTCTTCCGCATCCGTGTCCCCAGCATCTGCCATGTCTCCATCAGAATCTTCTGCCTCTGAACTGCTTAATGTGTCCGCATTCACTGTGCTCCCCTCTGCATCTAATGATTCTGAAGTGTTTCCGCTGCTCTCGCCCTCCGGCTTTTCCGGGGCACCTTCTCCATCCCCGCCACTGGGCATCTCAGGAATATTTCCGCCATCGGATGTCTCCGAGGCCTCCCCGTCACCGCTTTCGCTGTCAGTATCCGGCGCAGATTCTCCGGTCTCCCCATCCGGCATCTCAGGAGCGCTGCCCTCACCATCTGTACTCTCACCGTCTGTACCATCCGACGGCATCTCCATATCTCCGCCGCCCTGCATGCCGCCCATGCCTCCGACGGAAACCTGCGAAGTTATCTCTGTATCATCGTCCACCGTCACCTCGATCGCATTCCCGATACCGGAGTCCAAAGTAAAACTGTTATCCCCAATCGCAGTAATCTCACCGTAAACCTTCTCCGCTGTTTCATCTTCTGCGGAAGTTTCCGAACTCTGTTCCGTGCTCGTGCCGCAGCCGGCAAGCAGGGAAGCTCCCACAACCACGCCCATCAGAAGGGCTAAATATCTTTTTTTCATAAATCTCTTTTCCTTTCTGCCGCTATCCTTAACAATAAATTATATATGATGCAGGATTCCTTCCTGTATTCTAAATCATATCCAAAAAAGTTTTCCCAAATATGTAATTCCTGTGAAAATTCTGTGTGGATCAGTAATGTGCGAACACAATCTCATTGATGGTTACGCAAACGCAATATATATGATCGCAGACATAAGAAGTCCGGACAGCCACCAGAAATCCGCCATCGGATCTGACCTGCCCGGACAATTTAATTTTTATGATTACCAGCCATTCAGACAATCCTTCCGATAGCTTTGTATTCCCTACTGCCAAATCAAAAACAGCTCACCGATATTTACTGAATCACTGCCTTAATCGCCGCGAGCAGTTCATCATACTCCTCAAACGCCGGAATCTGCGGATAATCCGCCTTGATCTGCTCGGTGCTCTTAAACAGAAATCCCGCCTTGCTCGCCTGAATCATACCGAGATCATTAAAGCTGTCGCCGCTGGCGATTGTCTCAAATCCGATCGACTGGAGCGCTTTTACTGTCGTATATTTCGATTTCTCACAGCGCATTTTGTATCCGGTGATGGAGCCGTCCTCTGCCACCTCCAGGGAATTGCAGAAGATTGTCGGCCAGCCGAGCTTTTTCATCAGCGGCGTGGCAAACTGCTCAAAGGTATCACTTAAAATAATCACCTGACAGCAGGAGCGGAGCTCGTCCAGGAACTCTTTCGCACCCGGCATGGGATCGATCTTTGCGATTGTTGCCTGGATCTCCTTTAATCCCAGTCCGTGCTCTTTTAAAATATTGAGACGATACTGCATCAGCTTGTCATAATCCGGCTCATCCCGCGTCGTCTTCTTCAACTCCGGGATGCCGCTGGCCTCAGCAAACGCGATCCAGATCTCCGGTACCAGTACGCCTTCCATATCTAAACATGTAATATACATTTCTTATCCTCCTTTTGTGCGTTGCACTTTAACATATTATCATAAGAAAACTTCAATTACAAGACTAACCACGCCGCTCACTCCACACTCTTTAACGCCTCCACCGGGTCAATCACATTGAGCAGCCGGTTTGTAATCTGATTGACGATAACGGCAAACACAAAGGATGTCACCGCGCAGATTACATAAGTAGACGGGTGGACGCTGACCGCAAAATACAATCCCGGAATTTTCAGCGCCCAGCAGAGGCACATGCTGATGCCATAGCCCGCCGGAAGTCCGAGAGCAATGCCGATGGAAGACAGAATCAGCGTCTCTTTATTTACATACAAATGCACTTCCCGGTCAAAAAATCCCAGCACCTTGATGGTTGCCAGTTCTCTCTCCCGCTCGGATATATTGGTGGTAGACAGGGTAAAAAGCACGACAAAAGCCAGCGCCGCCGCCATCACCAAAATCACATAAACCACCAGATTGATCAATGTGAACGCCCGGGAAAACTCTTCTTTTAAGCTTTCCGTACTGACCGTAGACAGCAGGCCGTCCTTCGCTCCAAGCTCGTCCGCATAGGCGGCAGCCCCCTCCTCCTTACAGGATTCTGTCAGACTCACCAGAACAGCGTTTGGCTCATATTCGTTGCCAAAGGATGCCTCATAGCAGCTCTCGCTGATGTAGATCATGTCGCCAAGGTAATTCTCCGCCACCAGCGCGACTGCAATCTCCGCCTCATTCAAAGACAGGTCCTGAATCGTAACGGTATCCCCGACAGAAAGTCCCAGCACATCCGCTGCGCTGTGGGTGACAAAAATGCCGTCGTCCGTTAGTTCCGTCTCATTGCCGTCCGTATCCGCCAGCTTCAGGAACGATGAGATATCTGCCTCATCGGGTATGACGTAAATCTGCACGGATTCCTCTTCCTCCTCCGCGTTGCGGATGGACACAGTCTCCACCTGAAGATTTACATAACTTTCAATATTTTCCTCATCCTCCATATAAGACAGCAGCTGGTCGTTATCCTCCGCCTGCACGACCGCCAGAATATCATAGCGGATAACGTTTTCATACTGCCGCGGCATCAGATCTGTCACTGTATTCTTGATGGCAAAACCGCAGACCAACAGGCCGGTACAGCCCATGATACCCACCACCGTCATAATCAGTCTCTTTTTATAACGGAACAGATTTCGCGCAGTCACTTTGTTCAGGAAAGACATCCGTTTCCAGACAGGGCGGATGCGCTCCAGAAAAATCCGCGTGCCTCCCCTCGGAACAAGCGGGCGCATCAGCGACGCTGGCATCTGCACCAGTTGTCCCCGCACCGCCGCCAGCACCGCCGCCAGGATACCTGCCAGAAACAGCAAAACACTGACAATTCCTGATCTCAGCTGGAACCGGAGAAGATATGTCGGTATCATATACATAATCCTGAAAAAGGTAAATATAATTTTCGGGAGCACAATAAATCCGCACAGATCACCAACCAACCCACCCAGCAGGCAGGCACTTGAAGCATAAATTACATATTTTCTGCGGATTTCCCTGTTTTTAAATCCAAGCGCTTTATAAGTACCGATGAGCCCCCGGTCTTCCTCCACCATGCGCGTGGTGACAGTCAGACTGATCAGGATTGCGACGACGAAGAAAATCAGCGGCAGAAAAGTCGCCAGACCCTCAATAGCTGTCGCATCGCTGTCCACATTGGAATACCCGCTTAAGGAATCCCGGGACTGGATGTACCACCGGGTCATCTCAATCTCGTCAATCTCCTCCCTGGCTTCCTCCAGCTCCTCCATCGCCTCCTCAGTGCTCTCATCCAGTTCCTCCTGGCCATCCAGGAGCTCCTGCTCGGCCTCCGCCAGCGTCTGTTCATTCTCCTCAATCTCATCCCAGGCATCCGCAAACTGAGATTCGGCCTCTGCGGTCTGTTCTTCCAGTTCGGCTTTTCCCTCGTCCAGCTGTTCTTTGCTCTCCTGCCACTGGCTGAGACCGGAAGCGTACTGTTCCTTTCCGTCCTCCAGCGTGTCTTCTTCTTCTTCTGCAATCTGCGCTTCCGCCGCGGCAAACTGCTCCTCCGCTGTTTCACGCTGTGCCTGCAAATCGGCAAGTCCGCTTTCCAGGCTGACAAGCCCGTCATCTATCTGCTCCAGTCCGGCATCTAACTGTGCAAGTCCCGTTTCCGCTTCCGCAAGACCCGTCTCCACTGCCGCGAGTCCGGTCTTGACTTCAGATAATCCCGATGTCACTTCCGCGAACGATGCCTTCACAACTGCAAGCGCTGCCTTTGCGTCCGCAAGTGCTGTCTGTAATGCCTCGACATCTGCGTTGCCCGGCTCATCACTCCCACTGTCTGTCTCCGTGGCTCCTCCGTCAGACACTTGCTCCAATGCTTCCTGAATCTCCGCAATCTTTGCTTCCAGCGTTGCTTCCTGGTCTTCCAATTCCGATTTTGCCGCAGTCAGTTCTGCTTCCTGCGCTTCCAGTTCCGCCTTTGTTTCCTCCGCTTTCTCTTTCTGCGCGGTCAGCTCCGCCTCCTGCGCTATCAGCGACTCTTTCTGCGCTTCCGTCTGGGCAATAGCCTCCTCATACTGGGCAATCCCCGCGTCAACCTGTGCAAGGGTATCTGCTTTTGTCTACTCCAGCTCCTCCTTCGCCTCCGCAAGCTGTGTCGCGCCGTTCTCTAATTCCTGCGCCGAGGCATCCAGCTGTTCTTTTGCCGTCTCAAGGCTGTCATATCCGGACTCAATCTGTGCCAGAGCATCCTCGATCTGGCTGTAGGCGCTCTCTTCCTGCTCCTCCAGCTCAGCCTTTCCCTCGTTCAGCTGATCCAGGCCGTTCTGATACTCCTCCCAGCCATCGTCAATCTCCTGCTGGGCGTCCGCAATCTCAGCCAGCACCTCCTCCAGCGCGTCATTGTATTCTGCCAGCGCCTCACCGTAAACCGTATCATATCGGTTCTGCTGCTGTTTTTCTTTCAGAGTCGAACTGATTTTATTTTTTACATCATTAACCAGCTGATTATACTCATCCGAATAGTACATCAGTTCATCCGCACCGGCAATGGAGAGATAAACGGTTGTGTAAATATCCGTATCCGCCGCGGCGGGCAGGACAAAAAAGGTATATTCATCCGAAGTCGACGCGCGGAAAGACACGCTGCCCTCCCGGTTATTCACGTCAAAGGGATCCAGCACTTTTGCTGTGATCGTATACTCCACATCCGCAAAAACAGCGTCCTCATCCTCCTCCAGGTCTGTCTCCGCAAAAGTCAGCGTATCCCCGATCTGCTTCCCGGTATCGTTAAGATAACTCTCCGTCACCGCAATCTCATCGTACTCCTGCGGCAGCGTCCCCTCCAGAACCGTCGGAAGATTAATTTCGTCCCCCAGCGTATAGATCGTGACGCTCTCATGGACTCCGTCAACATCCACATACACCGTCTTGGAATAGCCTCCCTCTACCGCCGAGACCTCATCCAGCGAAGCCAGCGCCTCAATATCATCATCGTCCAGACCCAGAGTAGAAGACACCTCGATATCAAAAAGATACTGCTCATCATAAAAGGCATCCGCCGACACGCGAAGGTCATTGCAGGCGGCAGTCAGCCCCGTCATCATCGCTACGCCGAGAGCCGTGATCAGCATGATGGAGAAAAACCTCTTTTTTTCCTTTTTAATTGTACGAAAAATATCCTTTATCAGAGCATTACGTCCCATAATTTTTTCATCCATTCTGCACACGATCAGGCATGCAAATGCCAGCGCATTACCTTGCTGCTCGCTACCATTCAATCTCTTCCACGGAAACCGGATCCGGATTTACTGTCATCTCCACCACTTTCCCGCTCCGGAAGCGGATCAGCCGGTCCGCCATAGGCGCCAGCGCCGAATTGTGTGTGATCAGAATCAATGTCACGCCCTCTTTTCTGCAGGTATCCTGGAGCAGTTTTAAAATCTGCCGTCCCGTACTGTAATCCAGCGCACCCGTTGGCTCATCGCAGAGCAGAAGCTTGGGATTCTTCGCCAGTGCGCGGGCGATTGACACGCGCTGCTGTTCTCCGCCGGAAAGCTGCGCCGGAAAGTTATCTTTCCGCTCCGCCAGACCAACTTTATCCAGAGTTTCCGCCGCGTCAAGAGAGTTGCTGCAAATCTGTGCAGCCAGTTCCACATTCTCCAGCGCTGTCAGATTAGGCACAAGATTATAAAACTGAAATACAAACCCGATATCGGTACGGCGATATCCGACCAACTGCTTTTTATTATATGCTGTGATATCATTGCCGTCCACAATCAGGCGTCCGGAAGTAGCCACATCCATCCCGCCGAGGATATTGAGCGCCGTCGTTTTCCCTGCGCCGGACGCGCCCAGAATGATGGCAAACTCTCCTTTTTCCACGACAAACGAAGCCTCGTTCACCGCCAATATGGGGTGGTCGCCAACCTCGTATCTTTTCGTAATATGATCAAATTCTATGTATGACATGGGAAATCCTCCCGGAAAGATATTGGAAGCAACATAACTATTCAGTACAGGATTTCGCACTTGCTGCGAAGTGCGTCCGATGACATAAATCAGGCAGGGAATAGTCCCATCGCCCGCGCTCCCACTTTCTAATATAATGTAAAAATCGAAAAAAGTCATTATCTGCAAACGAAATTCACAGATATTTTAGAAAGTATACTTTTTTCATTGACATCCCGGCAAAAAAGAATATAATAACGAATAACGTTTACATATGTTTTTACAGGTGTCTTGTCACCTAAGGTCAACGAAAACGCAACAGTGAAGAAATGTACCCATAGAGCAGACCAACGCTTTTTCCGGTCTGGCTCTGAACAATCATCTGATTTTTACCTGAGGAGCTATCTGCATTATGAATGGAAGAATCAAATACAGCGTCATGTCTCCGGACGAGCTGGCGCTTTTCAAAAACCGAATGGAACGCCTTTTAAGCGAACGCGGCATCATCATGGATCATCCGCTGATGAATGAGGAACTGGCCGCAGCCGGATGCGAGGTGAACGGCAACACCATTCGTTTCCCAAAGGAAGTCATTGACCGGGCGCTGGCCGCTGTCCCGAAAACATTTACACTCTACGCCCCGGATGAGAAATACGACATGGTTTTTCCTCATCCGCAGGGAAGTTTTTACACACGGACGTGCACCGGCGCGCCCAATTACCTGCCGGTCAACGGGGAAAAACATTATATCACTCTGGAAGATACCGCCGAATGGTTCCATCTGGTTAACGGGATGGATCAGATCGATTACGTGGCGCTGCCCTCCACCTGCGACCCCGGCGTTCCCGGCAAAGCGATCGACATTTTTACTCTGGAGCAGGCGCTGCGGATTTCAAAGAAACACATCTGGATTCAGCCCTATGAGGCAGAAAACACCCACTACCTGATTGAGATGTGCGCGGCAGCCGTCGGCGGCATGGACAGGCTCCGTGAGAGGCCAATCTGCAGTTTTATCTCCTGCAGCGTTCCGGTACTGAAGTTCAAATATATGGACGCGGAGATTTTATATGAATGTGCGAAAGCCGGTATCCCGGTGCAGCCCTGCGCGCTTCCGACCGCAGGGGCAAATACACCGGTAACAGCACAGGGAACCGCGCTGGCCGCATGCGCGGATGTGCTCGCGCAGATCGTTATGCTGGAGTTGCTGTGCCCCGGGCTTCCGGTCATCGCCACGCCGCTCCTGTTCTCCATGGATATGCAGACCACTTACACGCTCCAGTCCAACACGGAGATCACTTTCGGCCGCCTCATTTGCATGCAGGCGTTTGAGGAAGGATACGGCATCCCCTGCCACTCTTACGGCACCGGGACGGACAGCATGACGCTGGACGGACAAAATATAATCGAGCGCACATCCCTCATCCACATGATGGCTATGTCGGATGCCAGCGTCCTCGGCGGCGCCGGACAGATGGAGACCGCAAAAACCATCAACCCGCTGGCACTGATCATTGACAATGAGATTTTCGGTATTGCCAGACGGCTCCGGGCAGGTCTCGCCGTCGATGATGAGACGATAGACTTCGAGGAACTTTTAGAGGGCGACGACGGGGACGGTTACCTCATGAGCGACCACACGCTGGATCACTTTCACGACGCCCACCGTCCGGAACTTTTTTACAAGGGATTTTTACACGGGAAAAATGACGAGGAAAAGACTATCCTGGATCGTGCGCGGGAAAAATACGATGCGCTTATGAAAGAGGAAACTCCTCATATGCTGGATGCTGATACGGAAAATATGCTCCATGACATCGTCTTGAAAGCTGCAGAGGAGCTGTCACAAACAACATAAAACGCAAATAGAAAATATGGGCCGTCTCTTGAAAACAACATCCTGCAGAACAGGAACACTGTTTTTCAGGAGAAATATCTGAACTATATCAGATTGCTGAAAAACGGGGGGGAGGAATAGCCTCATGAAAATCACAAAAACAGAAAAAATCTGGCTTGCCGTTGTCATCATTTTTTATATCTGTTACAACCTGCCCTTTGTCCCGCCCTATGGCCTTGCTAAGGCGACTTTGATCCATGCGCTGATCACACTGGTTCCGCTCTGGATCGCCATTTATGTCGGGCTGGTGAAGGTCTGCAGAATCTACCGGATCCGCGACCCAAAGACCCCCGGTGATCAGGAAACATCTGCTCCGGAATCCGCAGACAGTAACTGCTGCTCTGGTATGAAATCCGATGCAGCAGGCAAATAGGAGGACACCGCCATGTTAACCAGTTCCGCCATATGGCTCGCATTTATACTCTATCTTGCTTTTTTGCTGATTGTCGCCCTAGTGGAAAACATCCGTTCCAAACAGAAAAGCGCCCGCGGCTTTGCCACAGCGGGAGGCAGCATCAAGTGGCCGTTCCTGGTCATGACCTACCTGGCCTCCCTCATGAGCACCTGGGTCTTTTTTGCAGGCCCCGGAGCCTATTACCGGGGCGGCATCGGTTACTGGGCGTCCGAGCTGAGCTACATCTGCCTCTTTCCCATTATCGTCCACTTTGTCATGAACAAAGTCTGGATCACTAACAGTTCCCGGCATTATACGACGCCCGCGGACTTTTACTACGATCGCTTTAAAAGTCCTCTCCTGCGCGTGATTCTGGCGCTGATTTTCCTGAGCGCATCCTTTCCGTACATTGCCAGCGTGCTGATCGCCATCTCCAAAGCGGCGGAAATCGCTACCGGAGGCGCGATCGCTTACCAGCAGGTAGTGATCGTAGTGGGCGTCGTCATCATCGCCTACGTCATGATCGGCGGCTTAAAATCCATCGCCCTGACCGACACAATCCAGGGACTTGCCTACATTTCCATTCTCTGGATCATCGTCATCGCCTGCCTGTACTGTGCGTTTGGCGGATCCCTGCCCGCAGCATTCCGCACCATCTGGGAAAATACAAACGAATGGTTTTCCTACCCCGGTCCGGACGGATGGGTGCCCTACAGCGCGCGCTTCGGCTATCCGTTCAGCTGTGCAATCGGATGGACTGTCATGCTGCCCCACGTATTTATCCGCTCCGGCTACTCCGGCTCCGATCTGCACACACAGCGAAAACTGATGTTTCTGACCCCGATCCTCCAGGCCTTTGTCTGGACCGGCACGATGCTCATCGGCATGGTCAGCATCGCCCTGCTGCCGGGGCTTTCCACCGATGAGACGGAGTATATCATCCCATATCTGATACAGAATATTATCAACCAGATTCATCCGAATCTGGCCGTAATACTGATGATATTCTTTTTCGTCGGCGCGATCGCCGTGGGTATTTCCACCGCAGACTCCTTCCTTCTGGTTACCGGATCCATCATCTCAGAAGATCTGCTGCACCACACCCTCGGCATCAAAATGGACGAGAAAAGACAGCTTCTCTCCGTCCGCCTGGTCATCCTGGCAGTCGGCATTGTCAGCATCATCTTCGCCATCAATCCGCCGGATCTGATCTACACACTGATCATGTTCGCCATCGCCATTGTCATGCCCCTCTTTCCCATCCTGGTGCTGGGCATCTACTGGAAGCGCGCCACAAAACAGGCAGCGGTGGTCTCCGCCATTGTCGGAACAGTTCTGGTGCTTATGACATACTTCGTCTGGGATCTGGGTGGATCCTGGTACGGCGCTTTCGGCTTTGCGGGGTCGTTTGTCTGCATGATTGTGGTAAGTCTTGTCACAAAGCAGGATCCGGAAGATTCCCTGGAATTCTATGAAGCGTTGGAGGGCGGCGAAGAGAAGTTCTACGACAAATCCCCGGCAGAAACGCCAGAGACCTGATGAAAGGCACCCCATTTCAAGGTGCCTTTTCATTATTATCTGATAAACTTACAGTCACACGTTTTTCTGTCGTCACAACCATATAAAACCCCTCACGAAAAGGGATCTCCTGCTGACAAACCTCCAGATCTCCATCTACCACGGAAAAATAATCCAGTCCGTCCCGCAGCCCGGCTCCCGTATATTTTACATAACTCTCCTTATATGCCCAAAGCCGGGAAAACTCATCAAAACCATGCTCCTCCAGCCAGGCAATCTCCGCAGGATGAAAAAAGCGCCGCGCCACTTTCTCCTCCCGGGCAGTCCTTACTTCCTGCAGGTCAAGCCCGACTTCCGCATCACATACCGCACAGGCCCAGTATCCTCCGCTGTGAGAAATCGAAAAGTGCACATCCAGAAGTTCCTCAATATATGGCTTATCATGCTCCTCTTTCCGGCAAACAGTGCAGTCCCTAATCTCCCTGCCGAGATACCGGCCGACAGCCCGCCGCAGCAGCTCATGACTGGGAATCTCCTTCTCCCCGTCCCATGGATAAACATAGATGCACACCACACTTTTTTTCTTTCCCAAATCCATACTTCCAACCCTCTTAGCAGCTAAACGGACATGACTGCTGACGCAGGCAACACCATGTATGAAAGTCGATTGTTTCGTGCTTTCCGCGCGCACAAATGCCTTTTCCGAACAATACTCTATTCTTGTAATTATAATACGTCAAGACAGGATGAGCCAGATGGCAGGGATATATTTTCCGGTAACTTTGTAGGGACGTTTTTAGCGGAGACGAAATCCATCACTTAGTAAGACTTAGGCGCGAAGGCTTTCCCGAGCGTCTTAGTCACACTTAGTGATTAGTTCGTCGAAGCGTTGTCCCGGTTGCCTGAAAATATAATGATTACATCTTCTGTATCCGTCCATATATCCTCAGATCATCACTTCTGATAGCGCTCATACAGCCTCTGGAATGCCGGCAGGCTCCTGCTCACCACCTCATCCGGCACACAGTAGGAGATACGCACCCAGCCCGGCCCGCAAAAAGCGGATCCCGGCGCCATCAGAATCTTCTCTTTCTTGGCCTCCTCGCAGAATTTTGCGTCATCCGGCTCCAACGCTTTCATAAAGAGATAAAACGCGCCGTCCGGGTGAATGCAGGTATACCCGATATCCACCAGGCCTTTATATAAAATATCTCTTGATTTTTTGTAAATACTGATATCCACAGAAGCATCCACACACTTCAGCAGCATTTTCTGCTGCAGGGAGGGAGCATTCACGTAGCCAAGATAACGCATGGAAGCCGTCATACCCGCATACAGATCCTGCATATCCTCCACACAGGGCTCCATGGCCAGATATCCGATCCGCTCGCCCGGGATGGAGAGTGCCTTACTGTAAGAGTAAACCACAATCGTGTTCTGATAATAGTGTGTCAGATAAGGAACCTCCATATCATAAACCAGTTTCCGATACGGTTCATCCGCCACCAGGTAAATAGGATGTCCGTACTCTTCCTGTTTTTTCTTTAATATATCGGTCACGGCGATGATCGATTCTTCTGTGTAAACCGCACCGGTCGGATTGTTCGGTGTGTTGATAATCACGAAACGGGTCCGCGGACTTAAAGCCGCCTCAAATGTCACGGGATCCGGCTGCTGCGTTTCCATATTGCAGCGGGCCGGAATCAGCTTCCCGTAGAGAGATTCCACATAACTTTTATACTCCCAGAAATACGGAGCAAATGTGACAACCTCGTCCCCCTGATCCAGCAGCGCGTTGGCAATCACCACAATCGCCGCTGCCGCGCCGACCGTCATAATAATGCCGTTCTCATCGTAATTGCAGTCATATGTCTCATTCAGATACTTCGCGATGTGCGCCCGCACTTCCGGATGACCCACATTCGCCGGATACCCATGGAGCGATAATGCGTTCTCGCTATCCAATATCTCTTTCATCGACTCATTGACAATCGCCGGCGGTTCCACACTGGGATTGCCGATGGTAAAATTAAAAATGTTCTCCTTGCCGTATATCGCGGCAAGCTTCTTCCCCTCCTCAAAGATATCACGGATACAGACAGATGTATCCAGAGATCTCCGCAAACGTTTTGCTATCATAATTTTCTCCTCCGCTATGTTGTTACCGGCCGTATCGCTCTCTTTCCGCATGATCTGTCTGATTCCTCCATGCAGGACGGATAGCAGAACCGCCAATAAATTTGCCGCCTAAACGCGTTAACGCTTTAGCGCGGCAAATCTATCGATTATCATAGCACATCCTTCACAAAAAAGAAAGAGGAAAATGATAGTTTCTTTACGTAGATTTTTTGCAAAGTTTATTTTCAACCAGTACAACAGACTTCAGGCTAAGCCTTTAATAGCAACGAAAAAAGACGACACCGCCTGTAAAGCTGTGCCGCCACATTTACAATTTGTTCACTATACTATCTATTCCTAGAAGATTCTCCGCACTGCCAGAATCGACTTATATGTCGCAGTCGTATACTTAATACCGCCATCCGGATAAGGTTTGGAATTGGATGCATTCACAATCGTGTTATTTCCAACATAGATGCCTACATGTCCGCTGTAGCAGACGATGTCACCCGGCTGCATGTCCGACACAGATACCGCATAGCCCACAGAGCGAAGCGCGCTGGAACTGTGAGGAAGTGATACGCCAAAGTGTGCATATACGCTCATGACGAAACCGGAACAGTCACATCCGCTGGTCAGGCTGGTGCCGCCATACACATAAGGGTTGCCGATAAACTGGCATGCATAATTCGCAACCGCGGAACCGGATCCGCTGCTGGACGTACTGGAACTGGATGAGCTGCTCGAACCACTCGAACTGCTGCTGGAGTCGGAGCTGCTGCCGGAGTCGGAGCTACTGCTGGAGTCGGAGCTGCTGCTCGTACTTGAAGAACTGCCCGAACTGCTGGCGGAACTGCTGCTCGATGATACGCTGGACGATCCGCTGGTAACGGAACCAACCGTCGTCGTTGCCGCCGCTGCCTGAGCCTCCGCAATGATCGCGTTCTGCTCTTTGATCGTCTCCTGATACTGGGCTGCAAGGCTTTCCGCCTCGGCCAGCTTAGTCTCATAATCATCCAGCTCACTGCTCTTCTGCGCTTTTACTTCCTCAAGCTCTTCCTGCTGCTCCTCATATGTAGCCTGAATCTCTTCCAGCTCAGCTTCTTCCTGCTGCACCTGCTCTACCAGGTTCTCCACCTCCAGCTTGGTATTCTGATACTCTACCAGAAGGCTTCTGTCATACTCATATACCGTAGAATAACTCTCAATCTTATTTAACACATCCGCAAAACTGTCTGCACCCATCAGTGCTGTCAGGAAAGAAGAGTCACCATTCTCGTACATATAAACAATCCGGTCTTTCATGGATTCATACTGTTCTTCTTCCGTCGCTTTTGCCTCTTCCAAATCTGCCTCGGCCTGTGCCAGCTCTACCTTTTTATTCTCAATATCGTCTTTCGTCGTCTCGATATTAATAAGCACTTCGACCAGTTCCGAATCCAGCTCATCAATCTGAGTCTGCAGCTCAGCCTGCTTGGATTCGATGCTGCTGATCTGTGACTGTACGGAGCTCAGGTTGCTCTCTGCTTCGCTTTTCTTGCTCTTTGCCTCTGAGAGGCTTGTCGCGCCCACCGCCTGTGTGCAGCCCAGTGCCATCACAATTATCAGACCAAGTGCCACCAATCTCTTTCTCATAAAATATTCCTTCCCTGTCTCGTCTATCAAAAATCTTTCTGTGATCTGTAAGCCACCAAAAAGAGCTGATTTGCTCTCGACGATTCACAGTATAACACCAATCTTTCCGAATTTCAATACAAACAGACATTTTTCAGAAATATTTCACAGTTTTTTGTAATATTTTTGTAACAACCTATGCACTATATCCTGCCCGGCAGCTGTTTCATCAACAATATCTTTTTCCCGGGAGAAACAGAATCCGCCTCCAGATGATTCAGATTCCGGATTTCGCTGACCGTAGTCCGGTACTGCTTTGCAATATTCCACAGAGAATCTCCCGGCATCAGTGTCAGCCCGACCATAGACGGCTGTGCGCGCCACGACTCCGGATCCGGATCTGTTTCTTCAATCTTTGTGATGCATTCCAGCTCATTCAGAGCGACTGCCATTGCCTCCAGACGAATCACCGCCTGCACCTCCACTTCCCTGCTGTTTTTCATCAGGAAAGATAACGCCTGCAGCGAATGCTGCAGTCCAATATCATCATCCGCCTGCAATCCGGGGATTTCAACGAGATGACTGAAAGGCAATATCCCTTCCATTGCTTCGAGCGGCGCGCTGTCGCTGGCTGTCAGGTACAGGATGCAGATCCGCACGACCCCCTCCACCTGTATTCCTTCCGCCGTGTAACTTATACGGTCAATCTCCTCCGCACCAAAGCCCGCACAAATCTGCAGGATATCACTATCCTGACTCTGAATCCGTATCGTATCGTTCACCCGGCAGGAGGATTCATTTTTCATGCGCAGGCCGGTGCATATCACCTGATTTTTATGTAGTACCAGATCACTGTCCAGAGCGTAAGCATCCCGCAGGACTTCCCTTTTTTGTTCCTCATACATCCGGATATCAGCCAGAAGGGCCGCTTCCGCCAGAACCGTCCGTGCCTCTCCATCCTCATCGCTTCCTGCGCTGCAGGACAGGTTCTGCACCCGCGCCGCTATACAGGAAACCAGATCACTGTCAGTCTCCGGCACCTCAAATTCACAATGAAATGGAACTTTTTCCGTGAACCACTGGAGATTGTCACTTTCTTCCCCCACATAGGCGATAAAAATCTGAAGCTCTCCCTGTACAACCAACATTCCCGGCGACAAACGGCGGTCCATCCCAAAAACCTGCGCCTGCTGCCACAGAATCTGCCGGATGTTCGGCTTGTTGGAGGGAATACGGACTTCCTCCCGGATCATGCAGCTTTCTTTTCCGTGATAGCGCAGTTCCAGAAACTCCTGTTCCTCCACCCGCTGCTCCGGCGGATTTTCCATATCGACACCACCCGGCATATCAACGTCGTACCGCCGCCTCGCCTCAGCCCGCAGATTCAGCAGCGCACGAATGTTCATCTTTCTGGAATTGGCAATCCGAACCGACAAATCTTCCAGAACCGGCTCGACGCTGACCAGATCAAATTCATCCATCTCCTCCACGGCAAGAGTTTCCTGGAATGGGATCTCTCCGTCCAGACTTGCGATCTTCCAGGCATTCTGATCGGTTTTATAAAGGACACGGTAGCGCACTCCGCCTCTGACCATCACATGACCCGGACCGGATTTTATCTCATCCACCCGGATATCTCCGTCGGTCAATATCACAGAAAAGAGATCCGGCAGAAAATCCGGCAGATGATATACTTCGTCAAACGTCGCCTGGGCTGAGGCGGTGCCCTGTTTTCGCTCCATCTGTATCTGGGTTGTAATTAATTCCATTGCTTTCCTCCCTGAAAAAATATATGTCTGGTTCTGACTTTATGTCCCCTGTATCATTCAAAGATTACGTTTTCCTCTAAGCGTTCTGTTTTTATCACAAGATATGGATAGCTCACCGCTTTTTCTACTTCTTCGCCGCTCTCAGGCCCGATCAGCTCCGCCTTAAAATAAATCGCATTGTCGGCCAGGTACAATTCCCTCATCTGAATGCTGTACCCGCCGGTCTCCTGCATTCCGAACCCGCGGACGATATAAAGGTAGTCGTCCTCGCGGTACGTCATCTTCAGATCATCGGTCTTGTTTTCCTCAATTTCCTCCGCAAGTGTCTCCGGTATCTCTGATTCTGCAAGAACCGTATATTCCAGGTCACGGACTTTTTCCGTTCCCGCCTTTTTCAGCGTGCATCCGCAAAACGAAAATGCAGCCAGGATAACAATCAGCAAAAGCATCCGCTTTTTCCCCATGAACCATACTTCCCTCATGATTCCTTATTTCATTGTATGAACGGAATAAAAATGTTATGAGCCCTATTTCCGGAATGCATCTGAAATCTTTTCTATTTGACGATTCTGACAAAACATGATAGAGTGGATTTGTATGTGTATCAATAGAAATGACCATCTGTCTTTCACACATTTATAAAAAAAGTAACGCCGTGGGAGGATGCGAAAAAATGCTAAGGACAATCGCAGCGGTAAGTTTTGCTGTTTTATATCTGATTTTAGGAATACCGGTATTGGGAATTGAATATCTGATTGGAAAAGTAAATCCGTACAGGCGGGACATCAGTAGCCTGCGAATGGTGCAATGGGCGTTCCGGGTGATCAACCATATCTGCGGTGTAAAAACGACTGTGATCGGCTTTGACAACATTCCAACAGATCAGGCTGTACTGTATGTGGCAAATCACAACAGCTATTTTGACATTATCATTACATATTCCATGTGCCCGACGCTTACCGGATACATTTCCAAAGACGACATTGAAAAAGTGCCTCTGCTGAACATCTGGATGAAACGGCTCTACTGCCTGTTTATGAATCGGGATGATGTAAAGCAGAGCCTGAAAGTGATTCTGAAAGGTGCGGAGCAGGTCAAAAACGGAATTTCCATGTGTGTCTTCCCGGAGGGCACCCGGGGAACTTCGGAAGAAATGCTTCCTTTTAAAAACGGTAGTATGAAGATCGCGGAAAAAACCGGATGTCCGGTCATTCCCATCGCCATCTCAAATACGCGGAAAATCATCGGAGATCACTTCCCACGCGTGATTCCGACTCATGTAATTGTGGAGTACGGCACACCCATCTATCCCAATGAGCTTTCAAAAGAGGAGCGGAAATCATTGGGAAAGATTACGCAAAACGCCATCCAGAAGATGCTGGACCGCGCCGCCGCGGAGCGCGTCTGATAAAAGTAACAAAATCCGGGCCGTTACACATCATTGTATACAAACCGGAAAAATCAGGCGGGCTTCCTGTTCTATGATTCCCCGCCAGCTTCATCCGCCCAGGTTTTCAGCGCGCGGACAATCTCAGAAAACTGCATAAAGTGGGATGCTTTCACCAGAACAGTATCCCCTTTTTTTATGCAGGAACACAGGGCGGCAAGCAGTGTCTCCCTGTTTTCACAGTGCTGTGCGCGGCATCCCGCCGAGGCGGCTTTCGCCAGTTCCGCAGACAGCTCACCCGAACAGAAAACAAGGTCAATCCCTTTCCCCGCAGCGTATTCTCCCACCTCACGGTGAAGCGCTCTCTCGTCTTTTCCAAGCTCGCCCATATCTCCCAGAACCGCGATTTTCCTTCCCTCTGTCTGACTGAGCACATCCAGAGAAGCTTTCATCGATACCGGATTCGCATTGTAACAGTCGTCGATAATCACAATGCCGCCCGCCTCAATGAGATTGGTTCTTCCCGCAATAGTCTTCGCCCCGGCAATTCCGGCGCAGATTTCTGCATGCGTCAGCCCCAGCGCATCACCCACACAGGCTGCAGCACAGGCATTATAAATATTGTGAAGACCGGGAATCGGCTCGTGAATCCGGCAATTCTCCGCCTGTGTCCCATGAAAATGAAGCACTGCATCCATTCCCCGGACGCCGTGATTCTCTATGGAATCCGCCGTCACAAAATATGTATAACCTGATGGTTTCTCAGCGCTGCCATCATACACAAAATACCGCGTGGGGACGACTCCCCTGACTTCCCCGATCGCAGATAACTTATCATCATTTCCATTTAAGACAACCACACCGTCCGGCTTTAAATAATCAAAAATCTCGGATTTTGCCCTGAGAACGCCGTCCCGGTCAATGAGATTCTCCAGGTGGCACTGGCCGATATTGGTCATAACACAGATATCCGGCCGTGTCATCTTTGCCAGACGGTGCATCTCACCGAAATCAGAAATCCCCATCTCTACCACAGCCGCCTCATGTTCCGAACGGATGCGAAGCAGCGTCAGAGGCAGTCCGATCTCATTATTAAAATTGCCCTCCGTCTTCAGCACACAATACTTCTGTTCCAGCACGGCGGCAATCATCTCCTTGGTACTGGTCTTGCCCACACTTCCGGCAATACCCACAACCGGTATCGCCAGTGTGGACCGGTAATATTCCGCGATATCTTTAAGCGCCTGCGGACAGGACTCTACCAGAATATACGGCCCGGCAGGGTTCTCCAGGATTTCTTCGGACAAAACAGCCGCCGCTCCCTTGTCAAACACATCCGGGATAAAACGGTGTCCGTCCACGCGCTCACCGCGCATGGCCACATAGAGGAATCCCTCCTGCACCTGACGGCTGTCGATGACGACACCGTCCACTTCCCGGTCAAGGACCGTATCCTCCCCGTAAAATGTGCCCCGGCAGGCCTTTCTGATATGATCCAAAGACATTTCTTTCATATCATGCTCCTTAATCGTATTTTGTCTCGTACTTTTTCAGTGAAATCTGCATCAGCTTCTCACACAGCTCCCCAAAGTCCAGGCCGACCACCGCAGCCTCCTGCGGAAGCAGGCTGGTGGGCGTCATGCCGGGGAGCGTGTTGGCCTCCAGACAGAACAGTTCATTTTTATCATTTAACAGGAAATCCATGCGGGAATAGGTATCCAGACCCAGCGTCTCACAGACCTGCACTGCAATCTCCTGCATCCTGTGTGCAATCTCATCAGGCAGGTCGGCCGGGCAGGTCTCAACAGTGCTCCCCGCCTTATATTTATTTGCATAGTCGTAGAATCCCTCGATAGGCGCGATCTCAATAACCGGAAGCGGCTGAAAGTCAATCACTCCCACGGAAAACTCCCGCCCTTTCACATAATCTTCTACAATCACTTTTTCCTCAAACTGAAAAGCATGATCCAATGCTTCCTCATACTCCGCTTCCGTACGGACGATGGAAACGCCGATACTGGAACCGCCGCAGCATGGTTTTACCACACAGGGGAGCGTCAGGCCTGTCTCCGCCAGCGTGCGCGGTTCCGTCTTTTCCATAGAAATACCGTGGGGCGTCGGAATGCCTGCCGCCTCAAAAAGCTCCTTGGAAATCCCCTTATCCATAGCAAGAGCGCTGCTTAAGTATCCGGTGCCGGTATAGCGGATGCCAAAGAGATCAAAAACAGCCTGAATCTTGCCGTTCTCCCCGTTTTCCCCGTGCAGCGCCATAAATACCAGATCCGCCGCCTGGCAGATCTGTATCACATTCGGCCCGAAAAAGCAGTCCGACTGATCTTTCCGCATTGCCTTCACCCGGGCGAGATCCGGAGCCTGCGTCGGAATCACACTGACCTCCACACTCGCCTCCTTTGAGTGGAGAAAGATATCCGTGATATCACACTCCTCCTCACCATATCCCATAAAAACATCCAGCATAATCACTGCATGTCCTCTCTCCCGCAGCGCCTGGGTCACCATGCTTCCTGTCGTAAGGGAAACATCCCGCTCCGTACTCAATCCTCCGGCCAAAACCACGATATTCATAAGTATGTATTCTCCTACTACAATGTATTTATGGGTTAGATACCTTACAGCCAGTAAGGATCT